>JAOPWI010000035.1 GCA_025965755.1 Frankiales bacterium
GGACGCCACAGGGCGGTGCCGGCCGCACGGACCGGCTCAGGCACCGCTCAGGGCCTCGCCGGGACGGCGCGACAGCTCACGCTGCAGGTCGCGCTGCGGCAGCCCGGGACCGGGGGAGCGGGTCCAGCTGCCGTCCGGCGCGAGCAGCCAGGCCGTGGTGTCCGGGGCGAACGCCAGGTCGAGCAGGCCGGTCAGCTGGGCCTGCACGAGCGGGTCCTTGATGCGCACCAGCGTCTCGACCCGGCGGTCGAGGTTGCGGTGCATGAGGTCGGCGCTGCCGAGCCAGACCTCGGTGCGGTCGCCGACGCCGAAGGCCATGACCCGCGAGTGCTCCAGGAACCGCCCGACGATGCTGCGCACCTGCACCGACTCCGACAGCCCGGGGACCCCCGGTCGCAGCGTGCAGATGCCGCGCACCAGCAGCTCGACCGGCACGCCGGCCCGGCCCGCCCGGTACAGCGCGTCGATGACGACCTCGTCGACCACGCTGTTGGCCTTGATGCGGATGCGCGACGGGCGCCCCTCGCGGGCGTGCCCGGCCTCGGCGTCGATCCGCTCGACCAGCCCGCGCCGGACGCCGTGCGGGGCGACCATCAGCGACGCGTACTCGGTCTGCCGGCTGTAGCCGGTCAGCGTGTTGAACAGGTCGGTGAGGTCCGAGCCCACCTCCGCATCGGCCGTGAGCAGCCCCAGGTCCTCATACGTCCGGGCCGTCTTGGGGTTGTAGTTGCCGGTGCCGATGTGCGCGTAGCGGCGCAGCTGACCGCCCTCCTGGCGCACGACCAGGCAGGTCTTGCAGTGGGTCTTGAGCCCGAGCAGGCCGTAGACGACGTGGCAGCCCGCGCGCTCCAGCGCTCTCGCCCACTTGATGTTGGCCTGCTCGTCGAAGCGGGCGGTGATCTCCACCAGCACGACGACCTGCTTGCCGGCCTCGGCGGCGTCGATGAGCGCGTCGACGATCGGGGAGTCGCCGGAGGTCCGGTAGAGCGTCTGCTTGATGGCCAGCACGGCGGGGTCGGCGGCGGCCTGCTCGACGAAGCGCTGGACCGAGGTGGCGAAGGAGTCGTACGGGTGGTGCACCAGCACGTCGCCCTCGCGCAGGGCGGCGAAGATGTCGACCGCCCGCTCGCCCTCGGCCAGCCGAGGGTGGGTCGAGGGCAGGAACGGCGGGTCCTTGAGCTCCGGGCGGTCCACCCCGTAGAGCTGCCAGAGCGACGCCAGGTCGAGCAGCCCGGGCACCTGCACCACGTCGTCGGGGGTGATCTCCAGCTCGCGGATGAGCAGGTCCAGCACGTGCGGATCCATGTCGTCGCCGACCTCGAGGCGGACGGCCGGGCCGAAGCGGCGGCGGGCCAGCTCGCGCTCCAGCGCCTGCAGGAGGTCCTCGTCGCGGTCCTCCTCGACCTCCACGTCGGCGTTGCGGGTGATGCGGAACGCGTGGTGCGCGGTCACCACGAGCCCGGGAAACAGCTGCTGCAGGTGCGCGCCGATGAGCTCCTCGAGCGGCAGATAGGTCGTCGTGCTGTCGCCCGCCTCCACCGGCACGAAGCGCCCGACGTTGTTGGGCACCTTGACGCGGGCGAAGTGCTCGGTGTCGTCGACCGGGTCGCGCACCAGCACGGCGAGGTTCAGCGACAGCCCGCTGATGTACGGGAAGGGGTGGCCGGGGTCCACGGCCAGCGGCGTCAGAACGGGAAAGACCTTGTCGCGGAAGTAGGTGCGCAGCCCGCTCTGCTGAGCCGCGTCCAGCTCGCGCCACAGCAGCAGGCGTACGCCCCGCGCCATGAGGGCAGGCCGCACGTCCTCGACGAAGCAGCGGGCGTGCCGGCCGGCCAGCTCGGCGGTGCGCTGCGCGAGGACGGCCAGCTGCTCGCGGGGGCTGAGCCCGTCGCTGCTGCGGACGCCGAGGCCCATGCTCTGCCGGCGCTTCAGACCGGCCACGCGGACCATGTAGAACTCGTCGAGATTGCCGGCGAAGATGGCCAGGAACTTGGCCCGCTCGAGCAGCGGAGCGCTGGTGTCCTCGGCGAGGGCGAGCACCCGGGCGTTGAAGTCCAGCCAGGACAGCTCGCGGTTGAGGAAGCGGTCGCTCGGCAGCCCGTCGTCGCCGGCGGACGGGTCGACCGTCGGCGGCGCGACCGGCTCGAGCGTGGTGTCGTCGGCGGCCTCGACCGGCTGGTCCGCCGCCGCAGGGCGCTGCACGTCGGTGGTCACGGATCCATCGTGCCCCGGGAAGGTGAACAGCAACGGTCAGTCGGGCAGGGGGAACGCGCTCAGGGTCAGGGCGGTGACCCGGCCGCCGGACAGGCGCAGGTGCACCCGCTGGCCGAACCGCAGCCGCAGCAGCGCCGGGTCGACGGCCTCGCCGGGAAAGGGCAGCCGGGTGCCGTCGTCCAGCAGCACGGCCCCGTCGCCGGTGTCCGGGTCCCACTCGGCCACGGTGGCCTGCGGGGGCACCCGGGCGGCGGACAGGCGCTCGACCGCGGCAGCGGTGTGCGCGCCCACGCCCAGGACGAGCGCCCGCTGCAGGTCCTCGGGGGTGTCGACGTCCAGGCGCAGCCCCTCCGCCGCGGCCAGCACGGTCGCCCCGTCGGCCAGGTGCCGGTCCAGCGAGCCGGGGCCGTACGACGGGGCGAGCTCCGCGCCCGGCCCGGCCGCCAGCAGCGTCGTGC
>JAOPWI010000287.1 GCA_025965755.1 Frankiales bacterium
GCTGCAGGGCCTGGTCGGCTTCCTCATCGCGGTCATCATCTACATCTCGATCCGGTTCGAGCCCAAGATGGCCTTCGCCTCGATCGTCGGGCTGCTGCACGACCTGCTGCTCGCTGCCGGCATCTACTCGCTGACGCAGTTCGTCGTGACGCCGTCGACGATCATCGCGCTGCTGACGATCCTCGGTTTCTCGCTCTACGACGCCGTCGTCATCTTCGACAAGGTGCAGGAGAACACCCGGGGCATCGCGGGCGGCAGCGCCACGACGTACACCGAGGCCTCCGAGCTGGCCCTCAACCAGTCGTTCATGCGCTCGGTAAACACGACCCTGATCGCGCTGCTGCCGGTCGCCGGGCTGCTGTTCGTCGGCGCCTTCCTGCTCGGCGCGGGCACGCTGAAGGACCTCTCGCTGGCCCTGTTCGTCGGGCTGTTCGCCGGTGCCTACTCCTCGATCTTCCTGTGCACCCCGCTGTTCGTGGAGCTCAAGGAGCGCGAGCCGCAGTACCGCGCCCTCACGCAGCGCGTCCTGGCCCGCCGGGCCGGGACCCGGAGCGACCGGGCGGCGGCGCGCTCGCCGCGGACGCCCCCGCCGGAGCGGCGGGCCAGAACGCGCTGCGTGAGCGCCCGGTACTGCGGCTCCCGCTCCTTGAGCTCCACGAACAGCGGGGTGCACAAGAAGATCGAGGAGTAGGCGCCCGCGGTGATGCCGACGAACAGCGCCAGCGACAGGTCCTTCAGCGTGCCGGCGCCCAGCAGGCCGGCTCCCACGAACAGCAGGCCGGACACCGGCAGCAGCGCGATCAGCGTGGTGTTCACCGACCGCATGAACGTCTGGTTGAGGGCCAGCTCGGCGGCCTCGGTGTAGGTCTGCTGGCTGCCGCCCGCCAGGCCGCGGGTGTTCTCCTGCACCTTGTCGAAGACGACGACGGAGTCGTACAGCGAGAAGCCCAGGATCGTCAGCAGGGCGATGATCGTCGACGGCGTGACGACGAACTGCAGGATCGAGTAGACGCCGGCCGCGAGGATCAGGTCGTGCAGGAGCCCCACGATCGAGGCGAACGCCATCTTGGGCTCGAAGCGCACCGAGATGTAGATGATCACCGCGACGAGGAAGCCGAGCAGGCCCTGCAGAGCCTTGTTGGTGACCTGCTGCCCCCACGCCGGACCGACGTTGGAGGGGTTGATGTCGTTTTCCTGCACCCCGGGAAAGCGCTCGGTGATGGCGTTGATCGTGTCGTCGATCTGCTTCTCGGTGAGCGGCGGCGTCTGCACGCGCAGGTCGGTGGCGGTGCCGCGTCCGACGGTCTGCACGATCGGGTCCTGCAGCTGCAGGTCCTCGAACAGGTCGCGGGCCTGCTCCACCGACGCGCCGTTGGCCGGCCACTGGAACGTGGCGCCGCCCTTGAACTCCACGCCGAGGTTGAAGCCCCGGAAGAGCATGCTCGCGAGGCTGATCAGGACGAGCGTCACGGCGATGACGTAGAAGCGCTTGCGCTTGCCGACGATCTGGAACTCGGTCTCACCGCGGTAGAGCCGGCTGGCGATACCCACGTCAGGCCTCCTGGTTGGCGGTGCGGCGGGGACGCGTCAGCGTCGGCGGAGGGTTGTCCTTGGAGACCGCCATGCCGGACACCGTCGGGTTGGTGAACCAGCGGAAGCGGACCAGCCACGACACGAGCGGCCGGGTGAACAGGAACACGACGAGCACGTCGATCAGCGTCGACAGGCCCAGGGTGAAGGCGAAGCCGCGGACCGAGCCGACGGACAGGAAGTACAGGATGATCGCCGACAGGAACGACACCGTGTTGGCCGACAGGATCGTCCGGCGGGCGCGCACCCAGGCCCGGTCGGCCGCGGTCCGCGGCGTGCGGCCGTCGCGGATCTCGTCCTTGAGCCGTTCGAAGAAGACGACGAAGGAGTCGGCGGTGATGCCGACCGCGACGATGAAGCCGGCGATGCCGGCGAGCGACAGCGCGAACCCGATCACGTCGCCGAGGATCGAGACCGCGGCGAAGGTGATGACGCCCGACACCAGCAGGCCGAGGATCGTGACCACGCCGAGGACGCGGTAGTACAGCAGCGCGTAGACCACCACGACCAACAGGCCCAGGCCGCCGGCGAGCAGCCCGGCACGCAGCTGGTCGTCGCCGAGGGTGGCCGAGACCACCTCGACCTGGCTGTTCTGGAACGACAGCGGCAGCGCGCCGTACTTCAGGGTGTTGGCCAGCTCGTTGGAGCTCTTCTGGGTGAAGTTGCCGGTGATCTGGGCGTCGGAGTCGATGCGGTCCTGGATCGTCGGCGCGGACAGCACCACGCCGTCCAGGACGATGGCCACCTGCTTGCCGATGGTGGCCGCGGTCAGCTCGGTGAACTTGTTCTGGCCCGCGCCGGTGAAGTCGACCAGCACCTGCCACTCGTTGCCGAGCTGCTGGTCCAGCTGGGCCGTGGCCCCCTGGACGTCGGTGCCGACGACCTTGGCGACGTCGAGCTGGTACTTCGCCGAGCCGTCCGCCTCGCAGGCGATGATCTGCTGGTCCGGCTTGTCGTTGACGCCGCCGCGGCGGGCGTTCTCGTCGCTGCAGTCCAGCGCGGCAAAGGCCGCGGCCGTGTACGGGTCACCGCTGCGCGG
>JAOPWI010000307.1 GCA_025965755.1 Frankiales bacterium
CGGCGAGCCCGGCCGCCGACGCGCAGAGCAGGGCGGCGGCCACACCGGCGGCCCACCCGCGGCGACCGCGCAGGAGCACGACGATTCCGACGACGGCCAGCAGGGCTGCCGCGGGCACCACCCACGGCGGCGGCAGCACCCGGACCTGCCAGGCGACGACCCAGGCGGCCAGGGCCGCCGGAACCAGCCGCAGGTCCAGCGGGGCGGCCGTCACACGCGGACCTTGCTGCGGAGCTGGCCGAACTTGCTCTCCCCGATGCCCGGCACCTCCCGCAGCTGGTCGACGCTGGCGAACCGGCCGTTCTGCGTGCGCCACTCCACGATGCGCTGCGCCAGGACCGGCCCGATGCCCGGCAGGCCGTCGAGGGCGCCGGCGTCCGCCGCGTTGAGGTCGACGAGCCCGGAGGCGCCGGAGCCGGCGGCCGGTGCCGCCTGCCCCGTCGGCGCGATCCCGACCAGGACCTGCTCGCCGTCGACGAGCAGCCGGGCGAGGTTGAGCAGTCCCGGGGAGGCTCCGGGTGACACGCCTCCGGCGGCACGCACGGCATCCTCCACCCGGCTGCCGGGCGGCAGCCGGACGACGCCCGGCCGGCGGACACGGCCGGCCACCGCGACGACGACCTGACTGCCGGCCGGCGACGCCGCCAGGCCGGCCGGCGAGCCGGGTCCGGTGGGTGCGCCGCTGACGGCGACCCCTGCCCGCTCGAGGACCGGCAGCGCCACCTGCTCGGGCCGGCCTCGCACCAGCACGACGGCGGCGACCAGCGCGGCGAGAAGGCCGACCAGCGCCAGTCCGGCGGCCCCCCGCCGGCCGGGGTCGAACCGGGCGGCGCGCAGCCGCTCGAGGACCCCGACGACGGGAAGGGGGCCGAGGGCGTCCGCAGGGCCGTCGCTCGGGTCAGGGACCGGCACGGGCAGCTCCGCCGCGGCGCCAGCCGGGTGTGGTGGCAGGCCCGGCAGGTCCGGCGGCTCGCCGGCCAACGGCGGTGGCACCCAGCCCTCGACCGCCGCCTCGCCGAGCAGCCCGCGCACCCGCTCCGCGGCCACCGAGGGGTCGACAGCGGGGCGACGCAGGCGGGGCACGCGGCGGACGCTAGGAACTCCCGCCGCAGGAGCGGGCCGAGCCGCTCACGGGTGTGGACAGCACCGGCCCTGTGGACCGCGGTCAGCCGGCTCCACGCATCCTGCGCGCCAGGTTGTCCCGGTGCCGCACCAGGATGATCGCGAACAGCAGCGCGGCCCACAGCACGTCCTCGCGGACCACGACGGCGAGCACGACCGCGGCCAGCGCGGCGCTGAGCGAGGCGGCGGCGATCCACCGCGACAGTCCCAGCACGAGGAGCCAGGTCAGCAGCACGACCGGCGCCCACAGCGGGTGCGACCCGAGGATCGCCCCGGCCGCCGTGGCGACACCCTTGCCGCCCCGGCCGCGCAGAAGGGGCGACGTGACGTGACCGAGGACGGCCGCGACGCCGGCGACCAGGCCCGCCTCGTGGTCGGCCATGCCGAACAGCAGGGCCGGCAGGAGTCCCTTCGCGGTGTCCGCGACCGCGACCGCGATGCCCGCCCTGCGCCCGAGGGCACGGCCGGTGTTGCTCGCCCCCGGGTTGCCCGAGCCGACGCCTCGCAGGTCGACCCCGGCCCGCCGCGCCAGGAGGGTCGCCGGCGAGAACGAGCCGACGAGGTAGCCCACCAGGCCGGCGAGCAGGAGAGCTGTCACCGGCGGGAGACGACGACGGCCAGCGCGCCCGGCCCGACGTGGGCGCCGACGACGGCACCGACCTCGGAGACGTGCAGATGCCGCAGCGCCGGCAGCCGCTCCTTGAGCCGGGCGGCGAGCAGTTCGGCGCGGTCGGGCGCCGCAAGGTGGTGCACGGCGACGTCGACCTCGCCGTCCCCGGCGGCCTGCACGGCGAGCTCCTCGAGCCGGGCGACGGCCTTGGTGGCGGTGCGCACCTTCTCGCGCGGCTCGATCCGGCCCTCGACCACGTGCAGCAGCGGCTTGACCGCCAGCGCCGTTCCCAGCAGCGCCGAGGCGGCCCCGATCCGCCCGCCGCGGCGCAGGTGCTCGAGAGTGTCGACGTAGAACAGCGTGCTCGTGCCCGCGGCGGTCTCGACGACGGCGCGCTCCACCACGTCGAGGTCGGCCCCCGGCGACGCGGCCGCCTCCGCGCCGGCGATCACGCTGAATCCCAGGCCCATGCCGATGCTCAGGGTGTCGACGACGCGGACCTCGACACCCTCTTCGGCCACCTCGCGGGCGGCCAGCACCGCCGCGTCGTACGTGCCGGACAGCGCCCGCGACAGGTGCGCGGACACGACCGCGCGCGCCCCCGTACGCCGGTAGGCCCGGACGAACTCCGCCGGCGTCGGCCGCGACGTGCTGACCTCGCTGCGGCGCTCGGCCAGAGCCTCGGCGACGTCCCGCGGCGACACCTGGGTGCCCTCGACGCCGGTCCGCCGGCCGAGCACGACGTGCAGCGGGACGACCTCGACGCCGTGCCGCTCGGCGACGCCGGGAGGCAGGTACGCCGTGCTGTCGGTGACGACGGCGACCCGGTCCATGCCTGGAGGCTAGTGCGCGGCGGCGTCCGGCCCCCCGCCCCAGGCCGTCCAGCTCGATGTCCCGCGTCCTCGCCCGGACGGCTCCCCGGCTGCTGCAGCCACGTGCATGGCGCAGAGCCGGACGTCGCGTGAGGGTCAGGCAGGGACGACGTTGACCAGCTTCGGCGCGCGCACGACGACCGTGCGGATGTCGCGTCCGTCCAGCGCCTTGAGCACGCCCGGGCTCGCCAGCGCCAGCGCGCGCAGCTCGTCCTCCGCGATGTCGGGTGCCACCTCGAGACGGTCACGCACCTTGCCGGCGACCTGCACGACGCAGGTCACCGACTCCTCGACCAGCAGCGCCGGGTCAGCCGTCGGCCAGGTGCTGTCGTGCACCGAGTCCCCCGCCTCGACGTCGTGGCCCAGCAGCGACCAGACCTGCTCGGCGGTGTAGGGCGCGTAGCAGCCCAGCATCACCGCGAGCGCCTGCACGCCGTCGCGCAGCGTCGCCGCGCCGGAGCCCGTGTCGACGCCCTTGCGAAGAGCGCTGGTCAGCTCGTGGAAGCGCGCGATGGCGACGTTGAGGCGGTGGGACTCGGTCAGCCGCGTGACCTCGTCGACGGCCTTCGCCACGACCCGGTCGAGCGCCAGGTCACGGGCGTCTCCGGAGAGCGCGGCCACGTCGGTGGCCAGCCGCACGACGCGGCCCAGCCACTTCAGCGTGCTGGCCGGCGAGACGTCGGCCCAGTCGATGTCCTCCTCCGGCGGGCCCGCGAACACGATCGTCAGCCGCACCGCGTCGACGCCGTACGACGCGAGCTGGCCGCCGAGGTCGACGCCGTTGCCCAGCGACTTGCTCATGGCCTTGCCCTGGTTGATGACCTGACCCTGGTTCAGCAGCGCGCTGAACGGCTCCTCGAAGTCGACCATCCCCATGTCGTGCAGAACCTTGGTGAAGAACCGGCTGTAGAGCAGGTGCAGGATCGCGTGCTCGACGCCGCCGACGTACTGCGACACCGGCATCCACTGCCGCACCGCCGCCGGGTCGAACGGCCCCTGCTCGTACCGCGGCGAGCAGTAGCGCAGGTAGTACCAGCTCGAGTCGACGAAGGTGTCCATCGTGTCGGTGTCCCGCCGAGCCGGGCCACCGCAGGACGGGCAGCTCGTCGAGACCCACGCCTCGTTGGAGGCGAGCGGCGACTGACCCTTCGGCTGCAGGTCCGCGCCCTTCATGTCATCGGGCAGCCGTACGGGCAGCTGGTCGTCGGGGACGGCGACCTCGCCGCAGGAATCGCAGTGCACGATGGGGATCGGCGTGCCCCAGAACCGCTGGCGTGACAGCAGCCAGTCACGCAGCCGGTAGTTGGTGGCCGGCGAGCCGGTCCCGCGCTCGGCCAGCACCTCGACGGCCTTGGCGATGGCCTCGTCCTTGCGCAGCCCGTCGAGCGGACCGGAGTTGATCAGCACGCCGTCGCCGTTCGTGGCGACCCCCGTTCCGGCCGGGTCGGCCTCGCCGGTGTCGACGACGACCCGCACCGGCAGGTCGAAGGCACGGGCGAAGTCGAGGTCGCGCTGGTCGTGCGCCGGCACGGCCATGATGGCGCCGGTGCCGTAATCGGCCAGCACGTAGTCGGCCGCGAAGACGGGCAGCTGCTCGCCGTTGAGCGGGTTGACCGCGGTGACGCCCAGGCTGACGCCGGTCTTCGGCCGCTCGGTCGACTGCCGGTCGATGTCGGAGAGCTTGCGGGTCTGCTCCCGGTAGGCCTCGAAGGCCGCCCGCTGCTCCGGTGCGCACAGCTCGTCGGCCAGCGCCGCATCGGCGGCCACGACGAAGAAGGTCGCGCCGTAGAGCGTGTCCGGCCGGGTCGTGAAGACCGACACCGTGCGGCCGTCGATGAGGAAGTAGACGTGAGCGCCCGTGGAGCGGCCGATCCAGTTCTTCTGCATGAGCAGAACGCGGTCCGGCCAGGACCCCTGCAGCTGCGCCCTGTCCTCCAGCAGCCGGTCGGCGTAGTCGGTGATGCGGAAGTACCACTGCGTCAGCTCGCGCTTGGTGACCTCGGTGCCGCACCGCTCGCACTTGCCGGCGACGACCTGCTCGTTGGCGAGCACCGTCTGGTCCTGCGGACACCAGTTGACGCTGGAGTTCTTGCGGTAGGCCAGGCCCCGCTCGCGGAAGCGCAGGAACAGCCACTGCGTCCAGCGGTAGTACTCGGGGTCGGAGGTGTGCAGCCGCGTCGACCAGTCGAAGGAGACGGCGTAGCGGCGGAAGCTGTCCGCCTGAACGTCGATGTTCGCGTAGGTCCACGCGGCCGGGTGCTCCCCGCGCTTGATGGCGGCGTTCTCCGCCGGCAGGCCGAAGGAGTCCCAGCCGGCCGGGTGCAGCACGTCGCAGCCCTGCCGCATCCAGTAGCGCGCCACCACGTCGGCGATGCCCCAGGCCTCCGCATGACCCATGTGCAGGTCGCCGCTGGGGTACGGGAACATGTCCAGCACGTACTTCTTCGGCGCCCCCTCCCGCCGGCCCGCGCGGTTGAGGTCGAGGCGGTCCCACACCGGCAGCCAGCGGTCCTGGACGGCGTGCGGGTCGTAGGCGACCTCGTCAGTCATGCGGGTCCTTCCAAGGGTGATCGGGGTCCAGACAGACGAAAGCCCTCGCTCGTCACGAGGGCGCCACGCGTGAGCCGGAGGGCGTCAGCGCGGCCCGAGAAGGCGGAGGTCTCCCACCCGCCGATCCTACGCCGCCGGCACCAGGCGCCTTACCCTCAGCCGACCATGACCGACACGGGCATCAGGTCTGCGCGCCGCGTCCTGGTCCCCGTCGTGGCACTCGGGCTCGTCGCGGCGTCGGTGCGCTGGGGCGTCCCGACCGGGCGCGACGTCGTCGTGGCCTGGCTGCTCGGCCTCGTCCTCGCCTGGTGCGGCGGCGATCTGCGGGTGTTCGGTCGCGCCCTGGTGACCGACTGGCTGCCACTGCTCGGCGTGCTGTTCGCCTACGACCTGCTGCGCGGCCAGGCCGACGGCCTCGCCGGCCGGGCACACGTGCTGCCCCAGCTGCGGGCCGACGAGCTGCTGTTCGGAGGCACCGTGCCGACGGTGTGGCTGCAGCAACGCCTGCACGACCCGGGCACGACGGCCTGGTGGGAGGCGGCTCTGGTGCCGGTCTACCTCTCCCACTTCGTCGTGCCGCTCGGGGTGGCTGCCGTCCTGTGGGCCCGCTCGCCCGCCGCCTTCCGGCGCTACGCGCTGACGCTGGTCGTGCTGACGGCCATGACGCTCGCCACGTACGCGCTGTTCCCGGCCGCGCCGCCGTGGCTGGCGGCGCAGCAGGGGGTGCTGCCGGACGTGACGAGGGTCGTCTCGGAGGTCATGCGCAGCAGCGGTGTGGACACGGTGCGGGCGCTGGTGGCCCAGGGCGACGCGTACGCCAACCCGGTCGCGGCCGTGCCGTCGCTGCACAGCGCCATCCCCATGATGATCGTGCTGCTGGCCTGGCGGCGGTCGGGCCCGGGAGTGCGCGGCCTGCTCGCCCTCTATCCCGTGGCCATGACCTTCGCGCTGGTCTACGGCGCGGAGCACTACGTCGTCGACGTGCTGCTCGGCTGGGCGTACGCGGCGGTGGCCGTCGTCGTCGCCGCCCGCCTGCTCAGGACTTGATCGCCTCGACCGCAGGCCGGGCCCGCTGGCGGGCTGCCCGCATCGCCGCCGCGCGGTCGCGCAGCGCGTTGAAGTCGTCGTTCTCCGTCAGCCGGGCGACGTCGCGCTCCCGGCGGGCCTGGTCGATCTCGACCTTGAGCTGAGCGACCTGCGCGGTCAGCTTCTGCTCCCGGTCGGCGAACTGCTTGGTCAGCCGACGCACCATCCCGCCCACGGCCCGGAGCAGCGCCTCGACAGCCGCCGGCTCACGCGACAGCACGTCGAGCAGCTGCGCGCGGGACACCGTCACGAGCACGGCGCTCTCGCCGATGTCGGCCCGCGCGGACCGCACGCCACCCTGCACCAGGGCGAGCTCGCCGAAGGCCTCCGGAGCGTGCAGCTCGGACAGCAGCACCTCCTCGCCCTGTCTGGAGGTGACGCTGAAGCGGACGCTGCCCTCGACCACGACGTAGAGCTCGTCGCCGGGATCTCCCACCTCGAACAGCCGCTCGCCGGCCCTGCACTCGTGCACGATCGCCGCCGCGGCCAGTTCCTCGAGGGAGGCGGCGTCGATGCCGGCGAACAACTCGGTGCGGGCCAGGGCCTGGGCCACCTGCTCGGTCTCCACGGCGGGCCCTCCCCTCGTCCTGCGCAGCCCGTCCGTGCATCGTAGGGCGTGCCACCTACCGCCTCGCCCACTTGCGGCAAGCGGCTGACGACGTCCGAGCAGGGCGGCACGATCGGCGTATCGGCGGGGACGCCGCAGGCCCGCAGCAGCGAGCCGTGACGCCCGGGGGGGCACATGGCGCACGACTACTCGGCCGACGCGATCGTCGTCGGGGCAGGCCCCGGCGGTCTGTCGGCCGCGCTCTATCTGGCGCGCTATCTGCGCAGTGTGCAGCTGTTCGACGCGGGCCACGGCCGCTCCACACACCACCAGGTCAACCGCAACTACCTCGGCTTTCCGGGCGGCGTGCGCACCACGCACCTGCGCGAGCTCGGCCTCGGCCAGCTGTCGGCCTATCCGCACGTGCAGGTGCACAAGCACCGCGTCGAGCACCTGGCCGCGGCCCCGGACGGCGGGTTCGTCGCCGCGGGCCAGTTCGGCACGTCGCACGGGCGCTGCGTCATCCTCGCCACGGGCGTGCTCGACCACTATCCGCACTTCCACGGCTGGGAGAGCTACGTCGGCACCAGCATGTTCTGGTGCATCACCTGTGACGGCTTCGAGTCCGTCGGCAAGAAGATCGTGGTGGCCGGGCACACCAACGGCGCGGCCGGCGAGGCGATGCAGCTCTCACGCCTGTCCTCCGACATCACGGTCGTCACGAACAGCCATGTGGACGAGATCGACGACAAGCACCGCGCGCGCCTCGGCGCCGCCGGCATCCCGGTCCTTCACGACAAGGTCGTGGCGGGAAAGGGGCAGGACGGCCAGCTGGAGGTGCTCGAGACCGAGTCCGGTCATGTGCTGCCCGTCGAGGCGTTCTTCGTGGTGCAGGGCGCGACACCCGAGACCGGCCTGGCCCGGCAGCTCGGCGTGCAGATCGCGGAGAGCGGCTGGATCGCGGTCGACACCGAGCAGAAGACGAGCGTCGAGGGGGTCTACGCCGCCGGCGACGTCACGATGCTGCACAGCCACCAGGTGACCGCGGCGGTCCACGAGGGTGCCCAGGCCGCCTCCGCGGCGAACTACTTCCTCTACCCGGCCGACCTCAAGGCGGACTGACGGACGGCGGCCGCGGGCGCCCGGCCTGCGGCCACCGCACGCAGGTCCAGCACGTCGCCCTCGGCCGCAGCCTGCACGGAGACGGGCGCACCGGCCTGCCCGGTCACGATGGCGTCGAGCTCGTCGTCCGTACGGCCGGGCGCGTGATGGAACAGCAGCACCGACCCGGCGCCGCTCGCCTCGGCCAGGCCGACGACGTACTCCACGCTGGCGTGCCCCAGGTAGGCCTGGTCGGGGAACTCCCCTGCGGTGTGCTGCGCGTCGTGGATGAGCACGTCGACGCCGTCGGCCAGCTCCATCGCGGCCTCGTGGTACTCGCCGAGCCCCTCAGGGCCCGGCCCCATCGCGACCGGGCTGTGGTCGGACAGGTAGGCCAGCGACGACGTGCCGTCCGAGACGCGGTAGCCGTAGGTCCGGCCGCCCTTGTGCGGGATCTCCCGTGCGAGCACGGTGAAGCCCTCGATCGAGTGCTCGCCCGGATCGAGGCCGGCGAACGACCAGCCGGGACCGAGCACGTGCGGCAGGACCGGGAAGTGCGGCGGCGAGAAGGCGCGCGCCAGCACGGCCTCGGCCTCCTCACCCTGCTCGGGGAGCAGCACGGTCACGCGGCTGTCGGCCTGCGCGCCGGACGGGAAGAACGGCATGCCATGCGTGTGGTCCCAGTGCAGGTGGCCGAGCAGCAGCGAACCGCGAAAGCTGCGACCACCGAACAACTCGGTGGCGTTGGTGAGGCCGGTGCCGGCGTCCAGGATCAGCGTGGGGTCCTGCTCCCCGTCGTGCGCGACCGCGACGCAGGAGGTGTGCCCCCCGTAGCGGAGGAAGGACCGCCCGGAGGCCGGCGTGCTCCCCCGCACCCCGCAGATGACGATGCGCATCGCCGACCTCGCTCCCGACTCGGGGACCCGCTCGGCCGCCTCGGAGCCTCGGCGGAACGTAACAGCCGCGGCGGCGATGTGCGCCCGTAGTGAAGAACACGCGATCCGCTCACGGGCTTCCCGGGTCGGCTCCCCGCGGGAGTTCGTCCACGAGGCCGTCGAGCAGGTCGGTCAGCCGACGGCTGGCCGGTCGCGGGCGCACCGACGGGTTGCGGCGCAGCGACCACGAGCCGTCCTCCGCCGGCACCAGCGCACCGCGGTCGACGAGCGCCTCGGCGATGGCGTGCGCGTCCGGCTCCGGGACAGCCAGCGCCTCCGCCAGCGCGGCGTCGGTCGTGCTGCCGCGGCGCAGCACCGCGAGCAGGGCACCCCGCAGCAGCGGCTCGACGTCGAGCAGGTCGCTGGTCTTCAGGCCCGGGCGCTCGGGCCACGACAGGACGGCATCCCGCAGCCGCATGCCCTCCGGGGACACCGCTACTCCAGCAGGCGGGTCAGCAGCAGCTTGTACTCCGTGGTCACCAGGTGATCCGGATAGCGGTGCACGAAGACACCGGAGCTGGCCAGCGTCATCATCTCGTCGGAGTGCGGAATGACCGCGCCCACCTCGGCGTCGTAGGCCTCACTCACGCGCTGGCGGACCTGCTCCGTGTCGAACGACGACGGCACCTTGTTGACCACCATCACCAGGCGCGGAACGTTGAGCCGGCGCGCGACCTCCACCGTGACGCCGGTGCCCTGGTAGTCCTGACTGTCGGGCCGCATGACCACTGCCAGCGCATCGCTGATGGCGATCGACAGCAGCGTCTCCTCGTTCATGCCGGGGTGCGTATCGATGATGAGCGCGTCCAGCTCCAGCTCCTCGATGAGCCGCTGAAAGCCGTCGTTGAGCAGGCCGACGTCGTAGCCCTCACGGATGATCCGGGCGATGTCGCCCGCCTTGATGCTCGAGGGCACCAGGTAGAGCGCGCCGGTGATCTCGGGGCCGATCCGGGTGCCGACGTCGTACGCCGCCTCCTCGATCTCGCAGTTGCCCCAGAGGTAGTCGTTCAGCGACTTGCCGACCTCGTCGTCCCCCATGCCGAGCACCACGTGCACACCCGGCGACTGGATGTCCGTGTCGACGACGCCGACGCGCAGGCCCTGCATCGCGGCCAGAGCGCTCAGGTTGGCGGCGGTGTTGCTCTTGCCGGTTCCCCCCCGGAAGGAGTGGATGGAGATGACGGTGGCCACGGAACACCTCTCAGGTCTCGCCGGCGGGCAGACGGCGCACGGCCATCATGGTGATGTCGTCGAAGGGCACCGCTCCGCGCACGAAGGCGTGCAGCCCGGCGTCGACCCGGTCCAGCAGCCCAGCACTGGTCTCGACCGGCTGCTCGAGCAGCGCGTACATGCGCGCCTCCCCGAAGAAGCGGCCGTCCTCGTCTTTGGCCTCGGGGACGCCGTCGGTGTAGGCGAACAGCGTGTCGCCGCGCTCGAGCTTCGCCTCGCCGATGCGGAACTGCACCCCCGGCAGCATGCCGACGGCCGGGCCGGTCGGCGGGAGGTCCTGCCGCGTGCCGTCCCCGCGGACGATGGCGGGCGGGTTGTGGCCGCCGTTCACGTACAGCAGCGCGCCGTCCTTCGGGTCGATCATTCCGAAGAACATGGTGGCGAAGTAACCCTGCTCGAGGTGGTTGTCCGTCATGTACTTGCTCGCCCCGGCCACCGCGTTGAGCAGCGGGCCGGTGCCGATGCTGGGCAGCGCGCGCTTGCGGGTGGACGCCTCACCGGACAGCCAGTCCCTGCCCGACCTGTCGCCGGCCTCGTCCATCCAGCCCATGCTGACGTTCTGCTGGGCACCGGAGCGGACCAGGGTGCGGATCAGCGCCATGAACAGCGCCGCGCCCACGCCCTTGTCGCAGACGTCGGCGACGACGAAGCCGACGCGCCGACCGTTGACCATCTCGAAGGCGTCGTAGAAGTCCCCGGCGACCTCCCGGGCAGGCCGGAACCGGGCAGCGATGTCCCAGCCCGCCGGCTGGGGCAGCGTGCGTGGGAGGAATCCCTCCTGGATGTCGCGTCCGATCTGCAGCTCCTTCTCGATGCGCGCCTGCTCCGCGGCCTGTGCCGACGTGGTCGACCCGGTGGTCAGCCGCACCAGCTCGCGTGCCGACTCGACCCGCGCCCGCAGCAGCGGCGGCAGGAAAGGCGGCAGGACCGCGTCGACACCGGCCGACAGGTGCGGCTCGACCAGCGCCGGATCGCCGTCCGTGGCGACGAGAACGGGGAGCGCGCCCCCGAGGTGCTCGATGACCCCGGCCCGCTGCGCCGGTGTGCACACCGCGTCCAGGACGACCGCGTCGGGCGCACCGGCCCGGTCGGCCAGCACGTCGGCCAGCAGCGACGAGGTGACGGCGTATCCCGCCGCCGTCAGCGCGTCCGCCATGCCGGTCAGCGCGCCCGGCTCCCGTACCAGCAGCAGGCTGCCCAGCTCCTCCACGTCGTCTCCCCCGTCAGACCGCAGCCGGACGGCGCACGGTGAAGTAGTTGCGGTTGTGGCCCTCGACGTACTCGTACCGGAAGTCGTCGACGCCCTGGATCGTCAGGAAGACGCCGAGCCCGCCGATGGGGCGCGACTCGAGGGACTCCGACAGGTCCGAGGGCGGTGCCTGGGCGGTCGGGTCGTACGGCGGCGAGGTGTCCTCGAGGCACAGCGTCAGCCGCTCGCTGTCCAGGTTCTTGGCGATGCGCAACAGGCCGGTCTGGCCGGAACGCTCATAGCCGTACAGCACCACGTTGGTCGCGATCTCGTCGACGGCCAGGCGGAGCCGGTAGGCCTCGCGGCGCTCCAGCCCGGCCTCGGCCGACGCCTCCTTGACGAAGTCCGCGATCGGCTGCAGCGACTCCAGCACGCCGGGCACCTCCAGCACGTCCATCCCAGCCCTCCGGGATACGCGCTCAGCCGACGTACGCCTCTTGCATGATCACGCTGTGGTCGAAGCCCGTGAGCCTGATGGTCTCGATCACCGGATCCTGCGCAGCGACGATGTAGATGTCGACCGCCTGCCCCATCTTCTGCTTGGCGAACACCAGGCTGCGCAGGCCGGCGCTGGACATGTAGCTGAGGCGCTCAGCCATGAGCACGAGCCGCTCCGGCGAGGCTCCAGCGGCCTCCTCGATGCGCGCGCGGAAGGCGGGAGCAGCGGCAGCGTCGAGTTCGCCCGTCAGGGTGATCGTCGCCACCTGCCCCTCGGTGGACAGGGTCGCGTCGAACGGCATGGCTGCTCTCCCTCGTGCGGTGACGGTACGGACGTGTGCGGTGGTGCCGTGCGCGTGCCGTGCTAGCGGCCGACGAGCACGAGCGCGGAGCGCGCGCCCACGAGGGCGTGCGACTGCTCGTCGAGCCGGGGCTCCTCGCCGACCGCGTGGACGTCCCCCGGCGCAGGCACCGACGTGTTCGCGAACACGTGCCAGGACAGGCCACCGGGCAGCTGCGGGAGCTGGAAGCCGTGCGTCTCCCAGTGCGCGTTCAGCGCGAGGTAGACCACGTCCGGCGTCCGGTCCTCGGCACTGCCGCTGCGCAGCAGGCCGAGCACCCGGCTGTCGGGCGACCAGTCCGGCTCCCACGCCGCCATCCCGTGAAAGCTGGCGTCGGGCAGGCCGTCGCCGTCGGCGTCGTTCCCGCTCACGTGCTCGGAGCCGCGCAGCACCGGGTGGGCGGCGCGGAAGGCCACCAGTTCCCGCACGAAACGCAGCAGGTCGGCGTTGCGGTCGGCGAGCGTCCAGTCCAGCCAGGCCAGCTCGTTGTCGTGGCAGTACATGTTGTTGTTGCCGAGCTGGGTCCGTCCGATCTCGTCCCCCATGACGATCATCGGTATGCCCTGACTGGTCAGCAGCAGGACGAAGGCGTTGCGCACCTGGCGGGCACGCAGGGCGTTGATAGCCGGGTCATCGGTCGGGCCCTCGACGCCGTGGTTCCAGCTGTCGTTGTCGTTGGCGCCGTCCCGGTTGTCCTCACCGTTCGCCTCGTTGTGCTTCTCGTCGTAGGCGAACAGGTCAGCCAGCGTGAAGCCGTCGTGCGCGGTGACGAAGTTCACCGACGCCGCCGTGCCGCGGCCGGTGTACAGGTCCGGCGAGCCGAGCATGCGAGTGGCCAGCTCGCCGACCTGCCCGGGCTCGCCCTTGAGGAACCGGCGCACCGTGTCGCGGTACTTGCCGTTCCACTCGGCCCAGCGGCCGTATGCCGGAAAGCTGCCCACCTGGTACAGGCCGCCGGCGTCCCAGGCCTCGGCGACCAGCTTGCAGCGGGCGAGCACCGGGTCGTGGGCGAGCGTCTCCAGCAGAGGCGGGTTCGACAGCGGTGCGCCCGACGCGTCACGACCCAGAATGGCGGCGAGATCGAAGCGGAAGCCGTCGATGTGGTACTCCGCGGCCCAGTAGCGCAGGCAGTCGAGCACCACGTTGCGCACGACCGGGTTGTTGCAGTTCAGGGTGTTGCCCGTACCGGAGAAGTTGAAGTAGTAGCCCTCGGGGGTGAGCATGTAGTAGGTCTTGTTGTCCAGGCCGCGGAACGAGATGTACGGGCCCTGCTCGTTGCCCTCGGCGGTGTGGTTGAAGACCACGTCGAGCATGACCTCGATGCCGGCCTTGTGCAGCGCCTTGACGAGGGTCTTGAGCTCGTCGACCTGCATGCCCAGGCGGCCGGTGGCCGCGAAGCCGGCCTTCGGCGCGAAGAACCCGACGGTGCTGTAGCCCCAGTAGTTGCAGAGCCACTCGCCGGTGCCCGGAGCGGTGCGGCTGTTCTCGAACTCGTCGAACTCGTAGACCGGCATGAGCTCGAGGCAGTTGATGCCGAGCTCCTGGAGGTAGGGGATCTTCTCCTTCAGCGCGGCGAACGTGCCGGGCGCCTTCACCCCCGACGACGGGTGCCTGGTGAAGCCACGCACGTGAGCCTCGTACACGACGAGGTCGGTCGTCGGCACCTCGAGCGGGCGGTCGTCCTCCCAGTCGAAGTCGTCGAAGGCGATCCGCGCGCGGTGCTGGTAGGGGTCGCCCCAGTCCGGCTGCATGCCCCAAACGTCCCGGCCGCCGATGACCCGGGCGTACGGGTCCATGAGGATCCTGGTGGGGTCGAACCGGTGGCCCCGGACCGGGTCGAAGGGGCCGTCCATGCGGTAGCCGTACTCGACGGTCTCGACGTCGAGCCCGAACACCGTCATCGAGTAGACGGCACCGATGCGGAACGCCTCGGGAAACGGGATCTCGACGGTCGGCTGTGACGCGCCCTTCTCGAAGATGACGAGCGTGACGGACGTCGCGGCGCTCGAGAAGACCGAGAAGTTGACGCCCCCGGGCACGAGGGTGGCCCCGAACGGGAAGGGCTTGCCCGCGCGCAGGCCGTAGTCGCCGTGCCGGTGTGTCGGGTAGCTGTCGATGCGTCCCGACACCGGTCCCGGCGACGGCCGGCGCACCGGCGCCGGGACCCGCCGGGCCTGCGACGCCGTCACGGCGCAGCCAGCGCCTGCACGCCGGCGTCGACGCTGTCGGACAGCACGAAGAAGTCGAGAAAGCCGGTCGCCGACATCGTGTCCTGGATGTCCTCCGACAACCCCACCAGAGCGATGCGGCTCGACACGCTCTGCGCATGCCGGTAGACCAGCAGCATCATCCGCAGCCCGGCGCTGCTCATGTAGTCCACCCCGGACAGGTCCAGCAGCACGCTGCCGGACGGCGGGATGAGCGGCAGCAGCTGCTCCTGGGCGGCCGGTGCCGACTTGCCGTCGAGGTCTCCGGTCAGTGCCACGACGCGGACGTCGCCGACGTCCCTCAGCTCGATGTGCACCAGTGCCTCCTGTGTCACGAGGGCTCAGCTCGCCGTCGGCGTGAGGGTGACCCGCACCGTGACGCGCTCGTCGGTCGCAGGCATCGTCACGGTCAGGGCCTCGGCGTCGTAGCCGTCGTACGGCTTGTCGTCGATGCGGACCTCGGTGATGCGCACGGAGCCCGCGGGCAGGATGTCGGGCTGCACCCGCAGGATGCCGTCCGGGAGCCCGCCCGGATAGGGCTTGAACCAGAAGTCCATCGGCGTCCTCGTCAGCAGCAGGTTGGTGTAGACCGCGGCCAGGAAGCACAGCTCGGCCGAGTGGTACATGGACATGGAATGGCTGCCCTTGAACCGCTCGGTGCCCAGCAGGTAGGGCATGCCGTTGGCCAGGACGTTGAAGTAGACGGCTCCCTCGTCGTGGTCGAGGAAGTAGGTGTTGTAGAACGCTGACGCCTCGCGGCCCAGGCGCAGGTACTCCTCGCTCCCGGTCTCGCCCGCGAGGATCAGGTAGGCCAGGATCGCCTGCTCCTGCTGCCACCACGCCTTGCGGTCGTGCCAGACGAAGCGGTGGACCTCCTGGCCGGGCTTGAGCACCCGCTCCACCACGTCGTACCAGCCGCCCCGCTGCACGTCGCTGCCCACCGAGGGCATGAGGTCGCCGATCCTCTCCGCCAGGTCCCGGTAGGTGTCCTTCGGGCGCAGGGAGTTCATGCGCATGAGGTTCCAGGCGATCTTCAGGTTGTGACCGACGACGGCGCGGTCCTGCTGCCAGCCGTACGTCACATCATGCGACCAGTCCTCGGTGAACCGCTCGTTCACGAAGGGGCTGTGGTCGTAGTCCGGGAAGTACCGGGCGATCGTGTCGAACGTGTCCTCGAGGAAGTCGGCGTGCCGCTCCTCCCCCGTCGCCAGGTAGAGGTTCACCAGGTATGCCGGGGCATGGTCACCGACCGAGTTCCAGTTCTTCTTCGCACGGTTCAACCCGAGCGACTCGGTGTGGGCGTCGAGCAGGATGGGGTCGATGTGGCTGTAGTAGCCGCCGCCCTTCTCGTCCCGGAAGAACTTGGCGAACAGGTTGAGCGTGCCCTCGATGTCCGTCATGATCCGCGGGTCGCCGGTGACCCGGTACGTCTGCGTCGGTCCGGCCAGGGCGTAGATCTGCTCGTACATCGGGATGGCGTCGTAGTCGTCGCCGAACTCAGACGTGAAGAGCTTGGTCTCGCGGTCACCCTCGACCCGGACGCCGTGGTACCAGTACGTGACGTCCTCGTCGCGGTCGACGAAGCGCATGTGGTCGCGCAGGTAGTCGGTGCCCTTCTCGGCCACCTCGAGGTAGTCCTCATTGCCGGTGATCATGTACGCCGAGGCCATGCCGTAGACCATGCGCGAGATCGTGTCCGTCTCCTGGACGTGGCTGTCGGTCTTGTCGCCACCCAGGCGCAGGACCGTGCGGTAGTCGCGGTAGTCGACGCCCTCCGTGCCGAACTGCGCCCGCCGGTAGAACGCCGCAAGGGCGTTGACCTGGTCGATCCACCAGTTCGGCCGCTCGAACTGGTAGTCCGCCGCGGTCCGGCCGACGAAGACGATCCGCTTCGCCTCGTACACGTGGCCACCGGCCTCGGGATAGAAGACGCCGTACGCCGACAGGTACCGACCGGGTGTGAGCATCTCCCGCATCGGTCCGCTGGCGTCCGTGTACGGCTGCCCGAGGTTGCGCAGCAGCTCGGCGTACGTGCTGTCGGTCAGGCGGACCTCGAAATCGCGTCCGTCGGACGTGCGCAGCCCGAAGAACCCTCCCTCCGCGTCGTACGACGTGACGTAGCCGCTGATCGTGTCGGAGAAGGAGAAGAGCATGTTCTCTGCGGTCATTTCGGGGTCCTCTTCTGGAGGCGGTCAGCGGGGTCACGCGGGAGGCGCAGGTGCCCGGTCAGTGGCCCGGACAGGGGGGCGGGGAGTCCTGGTCGGTGTAGCCCTGGCTGATCTCGACGACCGTGCCGTCGGGGTCCGTGATCCAGACGGTGCGCCAGCCGGGGATGAACGTGTCGAACGACAGCGGCCCCAGGGTCACGCGCACGCCCTCGATGCCGCCCAGAACGCGGTCGATGTCGTCCACCTGGAAGGCCAGGTGGCGCACCGTCCCCGGTACGTGCGGACCGTCGGCCACAGCCGCTGCCGCCGGCCCCTCGTCGGCCTGGAAGAGCTCGAGATAGCTGCGGTCGAGCTTGAGGAAGACGATCTGCGCGCTCCCGTCAAGGTCAACGACCCGGGCCCGCTGGTAGCCGAAGTGCCCGGTGTAGAAGCGCTCTGTCGCCAGCATGTCGCGGCAGTTCAGCGCCACGTGGGACCAGGTCACCTGCCCGCCCTCTCCGCCACGAGCTTGTCGATGATGGTGCGTGCGAACAGGTGGTGGTGGCCACCGGTGCGGCCGGTGACGAGGTCGTCGTCGACGACCACGTCCTGGTCGACGTACTCCGCGCCCATGTTGCGCGCGTCACCGTGCAGGTTGTTGTGCACGACCAGCTTGCGTCCGCGGACCAGCTCCGGCGCCGGCGCGACCAGCCACAGGCCGTGGCAGATGATGCCCTTCGTGATCCCCGGTTCGGCGAACGTGCGCACCAGGAACGCGGTGGCCGGCGGCAGGACGGTGACGTCCTCGGTCCACCGCAACCGGTCGCTGACCATGCCGCTCGGGACGATCACGGCGTCCCACGAGCGCAGCTGCTCGTCGGTCATGTCCTCGAACGACTCATCCACCCGGAAGGGCACCCGGTGCTCGTGCCCGGTGAAGATGAGGGCGTCCTGACCCCAGAGCCGGGTCAGGAAGTGCACCTGCGCGCCCTCTTCGGCGAAGCGGCGCTGGTAGTAGAAGATCTCCGGCTCGTAGAAGTCGCTCTCCATGAGCACCGCGATCTTCGCTCCTGCGAGGGCGGTTCCGGCGGCCACGGTCACGACCCCAGGTCCTGCAGGACCCACTCCGCACAACGTTCAGCGATCATGAGGATCGCCGCGTGGCAGTTGCCGGACGGCACTGCCGGCATCACGCTGGCGTCCGCCACCCGCAGCCCCGTCACGCCGTGGACCCGCAGCCTGGGGTCGACGACGGCGAGGTCGTCGATGCCCATGCGGCAGGAGCCGGCCTGGTGGTGGTAGCTGTCGGACGTGCCGCGCACGAAGGCGACGAGCTGCTCCGGCGTGGACACCTCCGGGCCGGGCATCAGCTCCTGCTTCACCCAGGGCGAGAACGCCAGGGTGCCGAACAGGTCGCGGGCAATCTGCACGCCCTGGACCATGCGCTCGAGGTCCGCCCGGTCGCCGAGGTAGTTGGGATGAACCAGGGGCTTGGCCAGCGGGTCGGCGCTGGCCAGCCGGACCCAGCCGCGCGAGGTGGGGCGCACGACGCCGGGCAGGATGCTCACCGCGTTGGGATGGCCTCGGCCCACGATGATGTCGAAGGGCACGTGCACGAAGGCGATCTGGATGTCCGGCGCCAGCAGTCCGGGCTGCGAGTGCAGGAAGAGCGCCGCCTCGGAGAGGTTCTGCGTGGGCGGCGGGACCGGCTGCGACGCCTCCTGGATGACGCCCGTCAGCACGTGGTTGTGGAAGTTCTCGCCCACCCCCGGCAGAGCCTGCAGGACCGCGATGCCGTGCTCGCCCAGCAGCGACGGGTTGCCGAGCCCCGACAGCTGCAGGAGCTTCGGCGACTCGATCGCGCCGCACGTGACGATGACCTCGTGACGGGCGCGCACCTGGTGCCGGCCGGGCTCGGCGACCTCGGCGGCCACCGAGCGCCCCGGCGTCTGCGGTTCCGGCGGCGCGGAGGAGAGGTACTCCACGCCGACGCAGCGGGTCCCCTCGAACAGGAGCCGGGTCGCCTGGGCGCTGGTCCGGAGCGTGACGTTGCGTCGGTCGAGGACGGGCTCCAGGTAGGCGGTGAACGCGCTGTCGCGCCGGCCGTTCTTGACGTTGATGTGGTGCCAGCCGGTCCCCACCATCTGTCCGGAGTTGAAGTCCGCCAGCCGGGCGTGCCCGAGCTCGACAGCCGCCTCGATGAAGGCCGCAGAGGTCGGGTTCGGGTCGTGCAGGCCCGCATTGCTGACCGTCTGCGCGCCATCCCGACCGGCCGTCGGGTTGGTGTCGTCCTCCTGGCGCTCCACGCGCTGGAAGTAGGGCACGCACTCCTCGTACGACCACCCGGCGGCGCCGTGGTACGCCCAGTTGTCGAAGTCCGAGGCATGGCCCCGAATGTGCATCATGATGTAGAGGTTGCTGCTGCCGCCGGGTGCCTTGCCACGCGGCTCGTAGCTCGCCCGGCCGTTCAGCCCGGGCTGCGGCACGCTGCTGTAGCCCCAGTCGATCTCCGACCCGAGCAGCGTGAACCACAGCGGGGCGATGTCGACGTTCTCCGGCAGGTGCGCGTGGCCCGCCTCCAGGACCAGCACCTCCACCGCCGGGTCGTCGCTCAGCCGCCGGACCAGCGCGCAGCCGGCGGCCCCCGCCCCCACCACGACGACGTCGTACTCCTCGTCCTTGCTCATCGCCTGTCCTCCCCCCTCGTGCGCGGACGCGCCTGGGCAGCTACGGAGACGCCTCGGCCAGCTGGCGGAGGAACGGCTCGAACGGCCTGCTGTCGTGGAAGTTGGCCATGTAGGCAATCTTCCCGTCGGCGAGCCGGAAGTAGTTCATGACGTCGGCTTCGATCGGCTCGCCGGCCCGGTTGGCAGCGCTGATGTGGCTGACCACGGCAACCTGCTGCCCGTCGACCAGCACCTGCCGGGGCACGTTCTGGAAGCGGCTGTAGGCCTGGCCCATCCCGGCCATCATCGGGCGGAGCCTGTCCAACCCCTCGATGTGACCGGCGAGCTGCTCATCCATGACCATGTCGTCGGTGAACAGGTCACACCAGGCGTCCCACTCGCCGGCGTTCGCGTGGTTGTAGTAGGCGTCGACGACGGCGCGGGCCCCGGTCACAGGCTGGCGCTCCCGGGCATCGGGTCCAGCCCGTCAACGACGTACCTCGTGAGCAGCACCTGGCCGTCGGCTCCCGCCTTGACCTCCCACGTCTGCCGGGCGTCGAAGCCCAGCCAGGCGCTGGTGGGCGCAGGGGCGTCCCAGATCCTGGCCTGCCAGTTGACGACCACCTGCACGGTCGCGGTCCCGCCCGTGATGACGGGCTCGACCTGGGTGACGGTGTGGACCTCGTCGAAGAAGCGGTGCGTGACCGCCTCGTACCACGCCCGGAATCCCTCATGGCCGACTGCGGTGGCCTCCGGAAAGACCATCTCCAGGCCGTCGTCGACCATCAGCGGCAGCACCTCGTTCAGGGGGGCGTGCACGTCCAGTGCCCTGTACCAGCCCTCGGCGAAGGCCCGGATGGACTCGGCGGTCAGCGCGCCGGTCGCGGTCGGGGCGGTCACGTCAACCGGCCGGTGAAGTGGCGGGCGATCCTGCCGTCCGCCAGCACCCACACGTCGTAGACGCGCACGACGCCGTACGTCCCGGTACGGACCGTCGCCTCGAAGAAGATCGAGTCCTCGGTGGCCTGGAAGTTGTCGGTCGAGAGAAGCTCGATGCTCCCCAGATGGTCCAGGTAGCCGCGGAAGTGGTCGAGCAGCGCCTCGCGGCCCTTCTTGACGACGCCGAAGGACACGATCTCGGCATCGTCGGCGTACTGGTTGGCGACCAGGCCGTCGACGTCCTTGTCCGCCAGGTAGCGGATCTGCCTGTCGTAGAAGTCGCGGCCAGCGGGCTGCGTCATGAGCTTGCCTCTCCGGTGGATGCCGGGCGGCCGGCCGCCACGGCGTCGGTATGCCCGGGAACCTCGGATCCCAGGACCAGGTCGATGAGGAACGGGCCGTCGTGCGCGAGCATCCGCTCGATGGCTGGCCGGATCTGGTCCGGCTTCTCGACGCGCACGGCCTGGACCCCCAGAGCCTGGGCGAGGTCGGCGAACTGGATCTCGGGACGGCCGAGGTCGAAGCAGCCGGGAAACTCGTGCTCGGGAATGCCCCGCTCCCGCCAGTACTGCTGGATATTGAGGTTGAGCAGCTGGTACCGGCTGTTGTTGCAGACGACGAACTTCGCGGCCACGCCGTAGCGGGCGGCGGTCCAGAGCGCTTGGAACGTGTACATGCTGCCGCCATCGCCGGTGAAGCCGACCACCGTGCGTTCGGGCTCGGCCATCTTGACGCCGATGGCGCCGGGAAGGCCGACTCCCAGCGAGCCACCACGCGTCTGGTAGTAGCTGCCGGGGGCTTCGGGCACCAGGTAGCGGGTCACCTCGGGCGAGGTGGTCAGGGCCTCGTCGAAGACCACCGACCCGGCTGGCAGCTGCTGCGCCAGCGCCTGCATGAACAGGCCCGCGTGCAGGGGCACCGAGTCCGCCGCCCCGTCGAGCCGGCCGGCCTCGTGCGCCGCCAACGCCGCCCGCTGCTCGGTGCGGGCCTGCAGCCGCGCCCTCGCCGCGCTCCGCTGCTCCTCCGTGAACAGGCCCCCCAAGGAGCCGGACAGCGCGGCGAGGGTGGTTTTGGGGTCAGCCACCAGGCCTAGGTCGACCGGGAAGTTCTTGGCGATCTCGTAGCCGTCGAGGTCCACGTGCACGACCCGGGCGCCCGGAGCGAACACCCCCTGCAGCAGCGGAAACACCTCGGGAAGGACGTAGGTCCCGACCACCAGGACGGCGTCCGCTGCCCGCGTCGTCTCGGCGCTGTGCTCGCCGAACATGTGGCCGAGCTGGCCGCGCCACAGCGGGTGGGTCCAGGGCATGTTCGGCTCCGAGTCATCGGCCCCCACCACGTCGGCACCGAGCAACTCCGCCAGCCGCACGAGCTCGACCTGCGCCCCCGAGACCGCCACGCCGTCGCCCACCACGATCAGCGGGCGCACGGCACCGACGAGCAGTGCGGCCGCGCGCGCCACGAGGTCGGGCGCAGGCAGGCTGCGCGTCTCGAGCAGGGTGGACGGGACGGCGAGCTCGTCGTTCATCGCGTCGAGCACGTCCATCGGCAACGACACGAACACCGGCCCCATGGGCGGGGTCATCGCAATCTTGACTGCCCGTCGCACGATGCGCAGCAGCGACGCGGGGTCGAGCACGCGGGTCGACCACTTGGTCACTGGCTCCGCCATCGCCACCAGGTCCGCCGCCATTTGCGCGTCCATGGCGTCGTAGCGGATGCCGGACTCGCCGGCGATGACCACCAGCGGCGCGTGGCCGCGCTTGGACTGGTAGAGCATCCCGATTCCGTTGCCCAGACCGACACCGCTGTGCAGTTGCAGAACGGTCGGCCGCTTCGTCGCCCGCGCGTAGCCGTCGGCGATGCCGGCGGCCACGGTCTCCTGCAACGTCAGGACGTAGGTGAGCTCGGGGTACTGCTCGAGCACGTCGAGGAAGCCCTGCTCGACGGTGCCCGGGTTGCCGAACACGTGTGTGATGCCGTCGGCGAGCAGCTGCTCGACGAGCGCTTGTCGGCCGGGACGCGACGTCATGTCGATCTCCCCGGAGCCGATCGGCCTACCAGCCCCACCGGCGCAGGCCGTCTTCCAGAACCTGGACCATCTTCTCGCCCGTCAGGTAGGAGTCGTGTGTCGAGCGCCCCGTGACGAACGGGTAGTCGACGATGACGGACAGCTCCTTGCCGAAGTTGCCGACGTACTGGCCGCCCGGCTGGGTGGCGTCGCGCAGGATGAACTCCAGCGGGTAGAAGGCCGTCTTGAAGTTGGCGTCGATGCCCATGACGCCCGTGCCGTCAATCCAGTCGTATTCCTTGGTGTGACCGGTGACGCGCTTGCCGGCGAGAATGCTCGTGCCGTGCTCCCACTCGCGGGCGAACGCGAGGCACGCGACGCCGTAGCACTCGGCGCCGATCAGCTTGTCCTGGCGCAGGAAACCCAGGATGAGGTCATGCACCCGGCGGTTGTTGGCCATGTCGATCATGGGACCGCTGCCCCCGACCAGCAGCAGCGCGTCATAGCTCCCAATGTCGGACTGGAAGGCGTCCAGCGCGTTGTTGTACTCCTCGAGCTCCCGCAGATAGTTCGGCGACGAGACGTAGGGCCGCAGCGGCAGGAGCTTCTCGAGGTTGAGCGGGTCGGCGAGCCGGTCCGAGGCCTCGATCGCCCGAACGATCTCGGCCGTCTCCGGAGAGGTCACGCACTTGTTGAGCGGTGGGTCCACGAAGGTGGGATCCATACTCGGCGGCAGCGCAACCGGCTGCTTTCCCGTCGGCGTCACGAAGACGCTCTCGTAACCGGCTTTGTCGAACGCTGCGAGCGGTCCGACCAGTTCCTCGCCCCAGTATCCGTACTCGCTGAGCACGACCAAAACTCGCTTCGTCACGATCCGACACCCCCATGTCGTGCCCGTCTACGGGCATGTCCGCACGGTAGGACTGGACATCGATCCACGTCTCAGGTTCCACGCGATTGCCTTGCCGGCTGGGGCATTTGCCGGACGCGAACCTGCGGACAGGCGACGATCGGACCTGCGCCGGGGGGCGCATCGGGGGGAGGGCGAGCGACATGTCCCGTACGTCCAAGGCCGACTTGCCGAGGCTGCGCGTCGGGGAGACCGCAGAGGAGCTGCGGCATGCCACCTGGCTCGAGCTGCTCTACGACCTTGTCTTCGTCGTCGCGGTCGCCGAACTGGCGCACCTGCTGGCGGACGACCTCAGCATCAGCGGCACGCTGGCATTCGCCGGCCTGTTCGTACCGGTCTGGTGGGCATGGACCGGGCAGACGTTCTACGCCAATCGCTTCGACACCGACGACACCGTGCACCGCCTCATGTCGGTCGCGCAGCTGCTCGCCGTCGCGCTGCTCGCCTCGGCCATCGGTCACGTCGACGAGCGCGGTCACGTGTTCGCGCTCGCGTACGCCGCAGTGCGTTTCGTGCTTGTCCTGGAATACGTGCGGGCCCGGCGCTACGTCCCCGCGGCGCGGCCGCTGATCGACCACTATCTCGCCGGCTTCTCCCTCGCGGTCGCGTTGTGGGTGCTCTCCGTGGCGTTCGAGGACACCACCCGCTACACGATCTGGGGCATCGCGCTGGTCGTCGACCTCACGACGCCGCTGCTGTCGCGCAAGCAGCAGGCCGGCCTGCCACCGCAGTCGCAGCACCTGCCGGAGCGGTTCGGACTGTTCGTCGTCATCGTCCTCGGCGAGGCGGTCGCCGGCATCGTCAAGGGGCTGGTCGACAACGACGGCGTGCTGATTCCCCTCGCGATCGCCGCCGCCGGCATCGTGGTGGTCGTCGCCATCTGGTGGGTCTACTTCGCCGACCTGGCGGAGGCGGTGACGGCGCGCACGCGCTTTGCCGGCCAGGTGTGGGTGTACGGCCACCTCGCGCTGTTCATCTCGGTGACCGCGACCGGCGTCGGCATCGAGCACGCCATCGCGCACCCCGACCTGGACCGGCCGACAGCGTGGCTGCTGCCGCTGGCGGTGGCCGGCGCCTTCCTGTCCCTGGCGTTGCTGCACGCCGCGTCCAGCCAGTGGGTCCGCACACTCCCCCGCCTCGCCGGCGCGGCGCTGTGCGTGCTGGCGGCCGTGTTCGGCGGTGCCGTCCCGGTGCTGGCCCTGCTGGTGCCCACCGTCGTCGCCGCCGTCCAGCTGTTGCTCGAGCTGACGCCCGAGCGGCGCGCCCGCTACTTCCAGGAGCGGGAGGAGGCGGCGCTCGAGGAGCTGGAGGAGGACGTCGAGGAACTGCAGGAGCGCGGTGTACGGGTGCCGGACATGGGCGGGCCACCAGTGCCTGGGCAGGCCGGCCGCGGGCAGGTCGGCGCGGGGCCGTCGGCGTCGTAGGTCAGGGTCAGACGGGCAGCAATGGAGTCGTCAGCCGTCTTCGAGCGAAACCAGCGGCTTACGCACCACAAGTTCGAACGAGCCGCCCGGCTGCATCGGCGGGCGCGGCACGGCGACAACGTCGAGCCGCATCAACACCTCGTCCGCCTCGCGTCGCGCTGCCGCACAGGCCGCCTCGTCCATGCCGGCGAGCGATCCGACAACCGAGAGCGCGTCCAGCGTCAAGGCCAGCTCAAACTTCGCGTCTGCCTCCCGCGCGGTGCGCACCGCGTTCTCGAGGCGGGCTCGCGCCTCCGGCAGCTGACCGGATACGGCGAGCGCACACCCGGCGAGCCGGTCTAGAACGGCGCCGAGAACGCCGAGAGCCCCGCTCGCAGCCCTTTGTTGGGCGCCAACCTTCAGACGCGCCACCGTCTCCTCCACCAAGGCGTACGCAGCAGCTGGACGGCCGATGCAGAGCAGGCGCTCCGCCTCGCGGGCATCGGTTTCAAGCACATATGGCTCAGCGCCTACCTCGGCGAACTGCGCTCGAGACTCCGCGTAGAGGGATTCCGCTTGAGCTGCACGGCCAGCGCGTACCAGCACGCGAGCGAGGTTGCTCCGAGCCATCGCGATGCCAACGGCGAAGGCACCAGCTCGGAAGGTCGACATCGCCTCTCGGAAGCGCTGCTCTGCCTCTTCGAGGTGGCCTTGGTCGCTGAGAACCTCGGCGATGTTGTGCGAAGCGACCGCCGTCTTGACCATGTCACCAGACTTGAGCAAGGCCCGATATCCCTGCTCATACAAGTCGACGGCCTCACGCCACCGTCCGGCGTAGTAGGCCGCCACCCCACGGTTGTTGAGCACCTTGTACTGGCCCTGCCAGTCCTCAAGACCCTCGTAAAGAGTGCTTGCCAGGGCGCTATACGACTC
>JAOPWI010000314.1 GCA_025965755.1 Frankiales bacterium
TGTGCTTGACCGAGATCTTGATGTCGCGGAAGTCGTGCTCCTCGAACAGCGAGCACTCCCACAGCGCCGACTCGACCAGCGCCTCGGGCGTCGCCTTGCCGTACTTGGCCATGATCCGCTTGTCGAGGCTGCCGGCGTTGACGCCGATCCGGATCGGGGTTCCCGACTCCCGCGCCGCGCGGGCCACCTCGCCCACCTTGCCGTCGAACTCCCGGATGTTGCCCGGATTGACGCGCACGGCGGCGCAGCCTGCGTCGATGGCCGCGAAGATGTACTTGCTCTGAAAGTGGATGTCGGCGATCACCGGGATCTGGGACTGCTTGACGACCCGGGGCAGCGCCTCGGCATCGACCGGGTCGGGCACCGCGACGCGGACGATCTGGCAGCCGGTCGCGGTCAGGGCGGCGATCTGCTGGAGCGTGGCGTTGACGTCGGCGGTCACGGTCGTGGTCATCGACTGCACGCTGATGGGCGCGCCGCCGCCGACGAGCACCCCGCCGACGTCGAGCTGGCGGGTGGGCCTGCGCTCCGCGAGCCGGGCGGGAGGCAGCGCCGGCATGCCGAGGGACACGGGCACGGTGGAGGTCATCAGGAGCCTGTCAGGGAGATGGGGTTGACGATGTCGGCACCGAGGATGAACAGGGTGGCGCCGATGAAGACCACCACCACGGCGTACGTCAGCGGCAGCAGCCTGGTCAGGTCGACCCGCTGCAGCGGGCCGCGGTAGCCGCGCAGGCGGCGGAGCCGGTCCCGGGCCTGCTCGTAGCCGAGCACCGCCAGGTGGCCACCGTCCAGCGGCAGCAGCGGCAGCAGGTTGAAGATGCCCACGAACAGGTTCAGCCCGGCCATGAGCAGCAGGAAGTCGCTGATCCGGATGGACCACGGCAGGGCGTCGGCCGCGAGGATCTCGCCGCTGACCCGGCCGGCGCCGTACGCCCCGACGAGGCCCTGCGGGTCACGCTCGTCGCTGTAGAGCTTGGTGATGGTCCCCAGCTTCTCGGTGAGGGAGATCCAGGTGCCCTTGATGATCAGGCCGAGCCGGTCGACGCTCTCGCCGGCGGCCGCGACCGGGCCGAGCCGCTCGGTGACCAGGGTGCGGCCGGCGCCGATGGCGCCCACGGTCTCGGTGGTCTTCGGGTCCTTCATCGAGGGGCGCTGAACGGGCACCGGCGTCACGGTCACGGTCGTCTGCGCGCCGTCGCGCTCGAGCACCAGCGGCACGGGCTGCCCGGCCGAGGAGCGGATCTGCTCGACCACGGACTCCCAGGTCGGCGTGCGGGTGCCGCCGACCGACAGGACCCGGTCGCCCTTCTGGAGCCCGGCCGCCTGCGCCGGGGCCGCAGTGGTGCCGGCCGCCCCGCACGCGGGAGCCGGCTGGCCCTGGGCCGGCAGCGTCTCGAGCACGCAGGCCTGCGGGGCCGCGAGAACCGGCGCCTGCTCGTCGACCACGCCGACCGCGAAGGTCACGCCGAAGACCAGGACGACGGCGATGAGGAAGTGCATCGTGGAGCCGGCCGCCAGCACGACGGCCCGCCGGCCGGCCGGCTGCTTGTAGAAGGCCCGGTCCTCGTCGCCGGGCGCGACCTCCTCGAGCGGGGTCATTCCGACGATCTTGACGAAGCCGCCGGCCGGAATCGCCTTCACGCCGTACTCGGTCTCGCCGCGCGTGCGCGACCACAGCGTGGGCCCGAAGCCGACGAAGAACTGCGTCGCCTTCATCCCGTAGCGACGGGCCGTCAGGAAGTGACCGGCCTCGTGCAGCATGACCGACACGAGCAGCGCGACCACGAAGGCCAGTGCGCCCAGCAGGACCACGGTCCCTACCTCTCCAGACTCAGGGTGCGGACGAGCTCGCGGGCACGCCGGCGCGCGTCGTCCTCAGTCTCCAACACCTCGGCCAGGGTCGGGCGTTCCCGCAGCGGGGTCCCGTCGACGACCCGGGCGACCGTGTCGACGATGCCGCGGAAGTCCAGCCGGCCGTCGAGGAACGCCTCCACGCACACCTCGTTGGCCGCGTTGAAGGCCGCCGGCGTCGTGCCGCCCCGCCGGCCCGCCTCGCGGGCCAGCTGCACCGCCGGAAACGCCGCGTCGTCCAGCGGCAGGAACTCCCACGTGGAGGCGGCCGACCAGTCCATGCCGGGCGCGGCGTCCGGGAGGCGGTCCGGCCAGGTCAGGCCGAGGGCGATGGGCAGCCGCATGTCGGGCGGGCTGACCTGGGCCAGCGTCGAGCCGTCGGTGAACTCGACCATCGAGTGCACCAGCGACTGCGGGTGGACGACCACGTCGATGGCGTCGTACGGCGTGCCGAACAGCAGGTGCGCCTCGATGAGCTCCAGGCCCTTGTTGACGAGGGTCGCGGAGTTGATCGTGACGACCGGGCCCATGTCCCAGGTCGGGTGGTTGAGCGCCTGCGCGGGCGTCACGCCGGCCAGCTCCTCGCGGCTGCGCCCGCGGAACGGGCCGCCGCTCGCGGTCAGCACCAGGCGGCGCACCTCGTCGGCCCGGCCGCCGCGCAGGCACTGGGCCAGCGCGGAGTGCTCGGAGTCGACCGGCACGATCTGCGACCGGTAGGGCGTGACCAGCGGGCCGCCGGCGACCAGCGACTCCTTGTTGGCCAGCGCCAGCGTGCGGCCGGCCTGCAGCGCGGCCAGCGTCGGCGCCAGGCCGATCGATCCGGTCATGCCGTTGAGCACGACGTCGCAGGGCCAGGCGGCCAGCTCGGTGGCCGCGTCCGGGCCGGCCAGGATCTTGGGCACCGCGTAGTCGCCGGAGCTGAAGCCCCGGCGCTGCGCCTCGGCGTAAAAGGCCAGCTGCAGGTCCTGCGCCACGGTGGCCCGGGCCACCGCGACGACGTCCACGCCCAGCTCGAGCGCCTGGGCGGCCAGCAGCTCGACCCGGCCGCCGCCGGCGGCCAGGCCCACGACGCGCAGCCGCTCGGGGTTGCGGCGCACGACGTCGATCGCCTGGGTGCCGATCGAGCCAGTGGACCCGAGCAGCACGACCTCACGAGGGCTCACCGCGCCAGTCTCCCAGGTGCGGCGCGCGGCGGCCCTACTCCAGCGCGGCGAGCTGCCCGCAGGCCCCGGCGATCTCCTGGCCACGGGTGTCCCGGACCGTCGTCGCCACCCCGACCGCACGCAGCCGGCGGACGAACTCCCGCTCGACCGGCTTCGGGCTGGCGTCCCACTCCGAGCCCGGGGTCGGGTTGAGCGGGATCAGGTTGACGTGCACGAGCTTGTTCTTGAGCAGCTTGCCGAGCAGGTCGGCGCGCCACGGCTGGTCGTTGACGTCGCGGATCAGCGCGTACTCGATGGAGAGCCGGCGCCCGGTCGTCCGGGTGTAGTCCAGGGCCGCGCCGAGGACCTCGCGCACCGGCCAGCGGGTGTTGACCGGGACCAGGGTGTTGCGCAGCTCGTCGTCGGGCGCGTGCAGCGACAGCGCGAGGGTGACCTGCAGGCCCTCCTGGGTGAGCTTGCGCATGGCCGGAACGAGGCCGACGGTCGACACGACGACGTTGCGCTGGCTCATGCCCATGCCGTGCGGCGCGGGGTCGGTCAGGCGCCGGACCGCACCGAGCACCCGGGCGTAGTTGGCGAGCGGCTCCCCCATGCCCATGAAGACGACGTTGCTGACCCGGCCGCCGGCGGCCGCCTCGGCCCGCTGGGCGCTGACCACCTGGTCCACGATCTCGCCGGTCGACAGGTTGCGGGTGAGCCCGGCCTGGCCGGTCGCGCAGAACGGGCAGGCCATGCCGCAGCCGGCCTGGCTGCTGACGCAGACCGTCGTGCGCTCGGGGTAGCGCATCGTCACCGACTCGACCAGCGTGCCGTCGTGGGCCCGCCACAGGCTCTTGACCGTCGCGCCGCCGTCGCAGTCGACGTCGCGCACCTTGGTCAGCAGGTCGGGCAGCAGCGGCGCCAGCCGCTTGCGGGCGTCCGCACCCAGGTCGGTCATCTGGTCGGCGTCGTGCCCGCCGAAGTAGTGCCGGCTGAGCTGCTCGGCCCGGAAGCCCTTCTCCCCCAGCTCGAGCACGGCCGCCCGGCGCTCGGCGGCGTCGAGGTCGGCGAGGTGCCGGGGCGGCAGCCCGCGCTTGGGCGCGTCGAAGACGAGCGGCAGGACAGTCACAGCAGGTGCAGCGCCCGCCGGGAGCGCGATCTTCCCACTGTCACCGACGACTGCGCCACAGCAGCCAGAGGTTGACCGTCATGAGCAGCGCGAACGCCGCCGCGACGAGGTCCTCGGTGTCCACGCCGTCCAGCGAAGCACGGATCAGGCGGAGAAGGCGGCGCTCAGGGCGTCCCGGGCGCCGATGACCTCGTCGACCAGGGCGAGAGCGTCCTGGGCCGGCACGGAGGCCGCGTGCAGCGCCTCCTGCTGCTCGAGGGTCGGCGTCAGCCCGGTCTCCGCGAGGTCGGCCAGCACCTGCCCGGCGAGCAGCGCCCGCTGCAGCGGCGGGTGCGTGCGCGAGGGATCGGCGTGGTGGCCGGCGATGGCCTCGCACAGGTCGGCCGGAAAGTGCCAGGCCGAGAGCACCTGGGCGCACAGCTCGGCGTGCGAGCCGCCGTAGGCGCGCAGCTCCTCCCGGGTCCGGGCCCACTTGCCCGGCCGACCGGCGATGCCCGCGAGGACGCGGTCGTGGGCCGCCCGGTCGTGCTGGCGCAGCAGCGCGTCGCCCAGGTCGTGCAGCAG
>JAOPWI010000320.1 GCA_025965755.1 Frankiales bacterium
GAGTCGGTCGCGCTGGCCGGCCGGGGCCGGGCGCCGCTGGTGGCCGCGCTGGCCCACGTCGCGGCCGGCTACGCCCAGCTCGACCTCGACGACCTGGACGCGGCCGAGCACGCCGCGGAGCAGGCCACCGCGCTGCTCGCCGGGCTCGATCTGGAGCCGTCCGCGGTGCTCGGTGCCCGGGTGCTGCTCGCCCAGGTGCTGCGCCGGCGCGGCCGGCTCGAGGAGGCCCTGAGCCACCTGGACGCGGCGCTCGACAACACCAGTGCCCCGGCGCTGCTGTTCCCGCGGCGGCAGGCGCTGGCCCACCGGGCCGGCACGCTGCTCGACCTGGGCCGGGTGGAGGAGGCGCTGGCCACGGCCCGCGAGGCGATGGCCAGCTCCAGTGAGGACGCCCGGTCGCGGGTGCTGGCGCTGCGCGCGTACGGCGCGGCGCTGCGGGCGGCCGGCTCGGGCGAACGGGCGGTCGAGGTCCTGCAGGAGGCCCTCGACCTCGCCCGCACGCTGGGCCAGCCGTCCGAGGTGGTGCTCAGCGAGCGGGTGCTCGCGGGCGGCTAACGGGCGCGGCGGGAGAGCCGGTCGGCGTCCAGGATCGTCACGGCGCGCGAGTCGACGCGCAGCCAGCCGCGCGAGGCGAAGTCGGCCAGCGCCTTGTTGACGGTCTCGCGGGAGGCGCCGACCAGCTGGGCCAGCTCCTCCTGCGTGAGGTCGTGGCGCACCCGCAGGCCGTCCGGCTCCTCGGTGCCGAAGCGCTCGGACAGCCCGAGCAGCGCCTTGGCCACGCGGCCCGGCACGTCGGTGAAGATCAGGTCGGCCAGCGCGTCGTTGGTGCGGCGCAGCCGGCGGGCCAGCACCCGGAGCAGCTGCTCGGCGATCTCGGGCCGGTCGGTGATCCACGGGCGCAGCGAGGTGTGGGCGAGAAAGCCCAGCCGGGCGTCGGTGACGACGGTGGCGGTGGCCGTACGCGGACCGGGGTCGAACAGCGACAGCTCGCCGAACATGTCGGACGGCCCCATGACCGACAGCATGTTCTCGCGGCCGTCCGCGGCGCGACGGCCGATCTTGACCTTGCCGGTCAGGACGATGAACAGCGTGTCGCCCTGCTCGCCCTCGGTGAAGACCTGCTCCCCGCGGGTGTAGTCGCCGTACTCCAGCGAGGACGCGAGGGCCTCGGCTGCCTCCGGGGCGACCCCCTGGAACAGGCCAGCCTTGGCCAGGACCTCATCCACCGCTGTCTCACTCTCCTCGTTCATGTGCTGGGGGCGCAGTGTTCCACGTCACCGGGGTCGCCCTGGCAGCAGGCGCGCGAACCGCCGCCGCTTCCAGTAGTCGTCCAGCGGCTTGGCGAAGCCCTCGCTGATGAACGCCTCGACCTCGTCCGGCCGCGCGCTGTCGAGGAAGGACTCCAGCTGCTCGGTCACCGACTCGCGGCGCAGCGGCCGCTCCACCCGCTCCATGCCGAGCATGAGCAGCAGGAGCAGCAGCGGGAGCAGCAGCGCCACGAGCAGCAGGGTCACGCCGGCGATGATCCCCTACCGCGTGCGGGCGGAACCCCTCGGTGCCCGCGGCGCCGGCACGCGGGCCGTGGGAGGCAGCGGCAGGGCGGTGAGGCACAGCAGCGGCTGCTCGCGGTAGCGGGCGATCAGCTCGTCGGTCGCGCCGGCCAGCCGGCCGTGCAGCGCGTGCCGGTAGCTCGACAGCTGGTCCTCCGCCTCGGTCAGGTCGGTCTCCAGCGCGAGCTGGCCGGCCGCGTCGTCGGCGTCGACCCGGCGGTCCCACAGCTCGGCCAGGCGGGGCAGCGGCGGGATGTCGCCGGCGTCCACGACGGAGATCAGCGCGGAGCGGCCGGCCGACGTGCGCGCGTCGGTGAGCACCGGGCGCAGGTGGTCGGGGTCCAGGCCCGCGGTCGTCGGTGCGGTGCTGCCCGCCCGGACGACGTCGAGCCGGGCCTGCAGGATGCGGCGCCAGTAGGACACCTTGCCCTCCTCGTCCTGCAGGGCGGTCCGGTACGCGCGCAGGTCGGCCAGGCTCAGGTGGTCGTACGCGCCGTCGCGCACGGGCACCGGCCGCGGCCCGCGCCGAGGACTGGTGCGGGCCCGGGCAGGCGACCGCCGCTCGGCCAGGCCAACTGCACCGGTCGTGGCGGTCTGTCCCGTGCGCGTGTCCATCGGACCCCTCCTTCGTCGTCACTCCCTGTGACGACGAAGGGTTGGTCGTCACGTTCTGTTGCCGGCTTGACGGGGTTCACCCCCACGGGTCAGCGCAGGCACCCCTGGCGGCGCGCGGATAGTCTCGGGAGGTGACGAGCGCTCAGCCGGACAAGCTGCCGGAGAGCCCCCTGGCGCGCGTCCGCCGGGCCCGCCGGATGGCCCGCGAGCTGGCCGTGCTGCACCCCGACGCCCACTGCGAGCTGGACTTCACCACCCCGCTCGAGCTGGCGGTGGCCACGATCCTGTCGGCGCAGTGCACCGACCGCCGGGTCAACCAGGTCACTCCGCTGCTGTTCGCCCGCTACCGCACCGCCGCCGACTACGCCGGCGCCGACCGGGCCGAGCTCGAGGAGCTGATCCGGCCCACCGGCTTCTTCCGCAACAAGACGTCGTCGCTGATCGGCCTCGGTGCCGCCCTCGTGGAGCGGTACGACGGTCAGGTGCCCGGGCGGCTGGCCGATCTGGTGACGCTGCCCGGCATCGGGCGCAAGACCGCCAACGTGGTGCTCGGCGACGCCTTCGGCGTGCCCGGCATCACCGTGGACACCCACGTCGGGCGGCTGGCCCGGCGCTTCGGCTGGACCGCCGAGCAGGACCCGGTCAAGGTCGAGCACGAGATCGGCGCGCTGGTGCCGCGCCGGGAGTGGACGCTGCTCAGCCACCGCGTGATCTTCCACGGCCGCCGGGTCTGCCACGCCCGCAAGCCGGCCTGCGGAGCCTGCGGCCTGGCCCGCTGGTGCCCGTCCTACGGCCTGGGGCCGACCGACCCCGAGGTGGCCGCGGCGCTGCTGCGGACACCGGCCCAGGCGGAGGCGACCGCGTGACCCGCGGGCGCGT
>JAOPWI010000322.1 GCA_025965755.1 Frankiales bacterium
CAGGCCGTAGCCCGCGCGCTCCCGGGCGAAGACCGGCAGCACGTCGCCGGCCGTCGACGACCGGTAGCCGCAGGCCCGGGCGATGCGGCGCAGCGCGGCCTCGTCGTCCTTGCCCGGCAGCAGGTGGGTGCGCCGCAGCCGGTGCAGCTGCAGGCGGTGCTCGACGGTGCGCAGCCAGCGGTAGGCCTCGGCCAGGTGCCGGGCGTCCTCACGCGCGACGTAGCCGCCGCGCGCCAGCGCCTCCAGCGCGAGCAGCGTGGTGCCGCTGCGCAGGGACGCGTCGGCCCGGCCGTGCACGAGCTGCAGCAGCTGCACGGCGAACTCGATGTCGCGCAGGCCGCCCCGGCCCAGCTTGAGCTCCCGGTCGGCCTGGTCGCCCTTGAGCGTGTCCTCGACCCGCCGGCGCATCGCCTGCACGTCGGCCACGAACCCCGGGCGCTCGCCCGCCCGCCAGACCAGCGGAGCCAGCCGCTGGACGTAGTCCTGACCCAGCCCGAGGTCTCCGGCCACCGGGCGGGCCTTGAGCAACGCCTGGAACTCCCAGGTGCTGGCCCAGCGCTTGTAGTAGGCCTCGTGGCTGGCCAGCGTGCGCACCAGCGGGCCGCTGGCGCCCTCGGGCCGCAGCGCCGCGTCGACCGGCCAGGCCACCTCGCCGCAGATGCGCACCATCGCGCTGGCCAGCCGGGTGGCGGTGCGGACCGCCTGCTCGTCGCTGCTGCCGTCGACCGGCTCGGCGACGAACACGACGTCGACGTCGCTGACGTAGTTGAGCTCGCGCCCGCCGGTCTTGCCCATCCCGATGACCGCCAGGCGGCAGGGCGCAGCATCCTGCGGCAGGCCGGCCAGCGCCACGGCCAGACCGGCCGTGAGGGTGGCCGCCGCCAGGTCGGCCAGCTCCCCCGCGACGTCCTCCAGGGCGACCGCACCGGTCAGGTCGCGGGCCGCCAGCCGCAGCAGGCAGCGGCGGTAGGCGGCGCGCAGCGCGTCGACGACGTCGTGGCCGGTGCCGGACGCGCGCGCCCCGCCGGTCCCCCACGTCGGCGCTCCGCGCGGGTCGGCGCCGACCGCCTCGAGCAGCTGCGCCTGCAGGCCGTAGGCGCTGGGGCGCGCGTCCGCGGCGGCGTCGTCCCGGACCACCTCCCAGTCCTGCGGGTGCGCGGCGAGGTGGTCGCCCAGGGCCACGCTGGCGCCGAGCACCCGCAGCAGCCGGGTACGCAGCACCGCGTCCTGTGCCAGCGCGGCGAGCAGGCCGGGAGCACCGGCCTCGACGACGCGCACCAGCGCGCCCAGCGCGAGGTCGGGCTCGGCGGTGTCGGCCAGCGCGTCCACGACGTCGACGCGGTCCTCGCGTGGCCCCTGGTCATCCCACAGCTCCAGCGCGCGCAGCCCCCGGTCGGCGGCGACCAGGTCGGTGAAGCCCAGGCGTACCAGCCGGCCCGAGCCGCCCGACCGGCGGCCGGGCACGCTCACAGGTCGCGCCCGAGGCAGACCGACAGCGGGCTGTCCCGGTAGTGGCCGTACGCCTCGACCGGCAGGTAGCCGCACCGGGCGTAGAGCCGCAGCGCCTCGGGCTGGCGCTGCCCGGTCTCGAGGATCAGCCGCCGGTAGCCCAGCCCGGCCGCGGCGCCCTCGAGGTCGCGGAGCAGGCGCTCGGCGACCCGGCGGCCGCGGGCCTGCGGCGCGACGTACATGCGCTTGACCTCGCCGGTGGCCGGGAACGGCGCCGGCCGGACCGCGCCGCAGCCGACCGGCTCGTCGTCGAGCAGCGCCACCAGCAGCGTGCCGGCCGGCGGGGTGAACTCCCGCGCCGTCAGCACCGGCGGCGCGATGCCCTCGCCGGGGTAGCGCTCGGCGAGGTCGGCGTCGAGCGCGGCCAGCAGCGGGGCGACGAGCGGCCCGTCGTAGGGCGCGGGCACCACGCGGAGCGGGCCCATCAGGCGAGGGGCAGCAGGCGGCGGCCCGGATCCGCGCCGGTGGCCAGAGCGGCGAAGCGCTCCACCACGGTGCGCCAGACCTCCCCGACCTCGTCCAGCTGGGGCAGCGTGCGGGCGAGGATCGCCTCGGGGTCCAGGCCCGCGTCGCGCACCAGGTCCGCGGTCTCGGCCGCCCAGGTCCGCACCATCTCCGGCGGCGCCTCGACGTGGAACTGCAGCCCCCACGCGCGGTCGCCGACGCGGAAGGCCTGGTGGGGGTAGCGCGGGCTGGACGCCAGCAGCACCGCGCCGGGCGGCAGCTCGGTGATGGCGTCCCAGTGCCACTGCACCACCACGGGGCTGAGCGGCAGGTCCCAGCACAGCGGGTCCTCGGTCGCCGCGTCACGCCGCGCGACCAGGCGGGCACCCAGCTCGGGCCCCTGCTCGCCGGGCTCGACGACCCCGCCGAGCGCCTCGGCCAGCAGCTGCGCGCCCAGGCACACCGCCAGCACCGGAACCCCGTCGCGCACGGCGGCACGCAGCAGGTCCTTGGTCGCGCCCAGCCAGGGGGCGGACCGGTCGTCGTACGCCTGCTGCGGGCCGCCCAGGACGATCAGCGCCTGGTGGTCCAGCGCCGGCAGCGGCTGCCCGGCGTACGGCCGGGCGATGTCGAGGTCCAGCCCGGCGGCCGGAAGCCACTCGGCCAGCAGGCCGGGGCCCTCCGAGGCGGCGTGGGTGACGACCAGGGCGCGCACCGTCACAGCACGGGCAGGTAGCGCTTGAGCTCGAACGGCGTGACCTCGGCGCGGTAGGCATGCCACTCGGCCCGCTTGTTGCGCAGGAAGAAGTCGAAGACGTGCTCGCCGAGGGTCTCGGCCACCAGCTCGCTGCGCTCCATGACCTCGATCGCCTCGGCGAGGCTGCCGGGCAGCGGCGCCATCCCGGTGGCCCGCCGCTCGGGCTCCGACAGGGACCACACGTCGTCCTCGGTGCCGGGCGGGAGCGGGTACTCCTCCTCGACGCCCTTGAGGCCGGCGGCCAGCAGCAGGGCGAAGCACAGGTACGGGTTGGTGGCGCTGTCCGGGCTGCGGACCTCGATGCGGGTCGAGCCGCCCTTGGTCGGCTTGTACATCGGCACCCGCACCAGCGCGCTGCGGTTGTTGGAGCCCCAGCAGATGTACGGCGGGGCCTCGCCGCCGAAGTTGAGCCGCTTGTAGGAGTTGACCCACTGGTTGGTCACGGCGGTGATCTCGGCCGCGTGCTTGAGCAACCCGGCGATGAAGTGCTTGGCCACGGTCGACAGGTGCAGCGGGTCGGACGCGTCGTGGAAGGCGTTGTTGTCGCCCTCGAACAGCGACAGGTGCGTGTGCATGCCGGAGCCCGGCTGGTCGCTGAACGGCTTGGGCATGAAGGTGGCGTAGACGCCCTGCATGAGCGCCACCTCCTTCACGACGTGGCGGGTCGTGAGGATGTTGTCGGCGGTCGACAGCGCGTCGGCGTAGCGCAGGTCGATCTCCTGCTGCCCGGGCGCGACCTCGTGGTGGCTGAACTCCACCGAGATGCCCATGCGCTCGAGCATCGTGATCGCCTCGCGGCGGAAGTCCTGGCTCACCCCGTGCGGCGTCAGGTCGAAGTAGCCGGCCGAGTCGACCGGCACCGGCGGCAGCGTCTGGTCCTTGAGCAGGAAGAACTCGATCTCGGGGTGCGTGTAGAAGGTGAAGCCCGCGTCGGCCGCCTTCGCCAGCGCCCGGCGCAGCACGTGCCGCGGGTCGGCCCAGCTGGGGGTGCCGTCCGGCATCGTGATGTCGCAGAACATCCGCGCGACGCCGCGGTCCTCCGACCGCCAGGGCAGCACCTGGAACGTCGACGGGTCGGGCTGCGCGAGCATGTCCGACTCCTGCACCCGGGTGAAGCCCTCGATCGCCGAGCCGTCGAAGCCGATGCCCTCGGCGAACGCGCCCTCGAGCTCGGCCGGCGCGATGGCGACCGACTT
>JAOPWI010000385.1 GCA_025965755.1 Frankiales bacterium
GTGCTGACCGCGATGTCCTTGACGTTGAATGAGATGTTCGGCCCTCCGGCCGCCTTGATCTGCTTCGCCGCCAACTCCATACCTCGCAGGCTGGCCTGTCCGTACGGGGCCTGGGACGTGCTGAGGAGTAGGGCGGCGCCGATGGGCATGTCGATGCCGGCGCCCGCAGTCTTGGGGTCGGTGACAAACGTCTTCCTGACGAAGTCCACGTCTTCGTCGCCCGTGGTGTCGCTCTGGCCCACGGCATCGCCGGTGGCGCCCTTCGAACCTGATCCGGAACCGCTTCCACAGGCCGCGAGAAAGGCGGCGATTCCCGCGGCACCGGTCGCCTTCAGCACGGTGCGGCGGTCGGTGACCAAACCGCGTACCGCGTCGAACGGTAGATCCTTGTCCTGGCGTTGCATGCAGATCCTCCGGGAAACTCAGGAGAGCAGGTCGGCGGCGCGACAGCGCCGTCGGTCGTGCGGCAGATCCGGGCGGCAGGTCGAGGCGGTGTTTGTCCTGGACGGACGATTCCGGCGGGCGTCTAGGCGGGCGCCGAAGAGGCGAGCAGTTCGTCGCGCAGCTGACGCTTGAGGAGCTTGCCGGTGGCGGTGCGCGGCAGGGCGTCGTCACGGAAGACGACGTGCTCGGGAACCTTGAACCGGGCAATGCGCTGACCGACGAAGGCTCGCAACTCGTCCTCGGTCACGGTCGTGCCAGGCCGGACCTGCACGATCGCGAGCGGCTGCTCACCCATGGCGACGTCCGGGACGCCGATCAGAGCCACGTCATAGACGGCCGGGTGCTCGAACAGCACCGCCTCCACCTCGGCGCAGTAGATGTTCTCGCCGCCGCGGATGACAACGTCCTTGAGACGGTCGAGGACGTAGACGAGCCCGTCTTCGTCGACGCGGCCGAGATCACCCGAGTGGAACCAGCCGTCCGTGAAGGCGGCTTCAGTGGCCACCGGGTTGTTCCAGTAGCCGCGGACCACGTTGGGTCCTCGCACGAGCAGCTCGCCGATCTGTCCCGTCGGCAGGTCCCCGCCCCCCGGCTCGACGATCCGCAGCTCGCAGACGGGCACCGGCCGGCCGATGCTGTCGGGGTGGTCGAAGTACTGATCGGCCGAATTCATCACCACCGCGGATGTCGTCTCGGTCAGGCCATAGCCGTTTGCCGGCGACACCCGCTGCGCGAAGTCGGACTCGATCCGGGTGATGAGGTCCGGCGGAACGGCCGCACCTCCCGAGGCGACGGCCGTCAGGGTCGAGAGGTCCCGCTCGGACAGCCCGGGGAACTCGAGAAACCGCCGGAGCAACGTCGGAACGAGGGACATCGAGGTCACGCCCTCGCGCTCGATGATGTCGATCGCCTCCGCGGTATCCCACTTGTACTGGGTGACCAGGCGGCTGCCAAAGGCGGTCGACACGTAGAGCCCGCTGAGCCCGCCGATGTGGAAGAAGGGAAACGTCTGCAACGCGCACGGCTGCGGCGGCGTCTCGGGCAGGGTCACCCCGGAGTCCGCGGCTCTCTCGACAGCCACCGCACCGAGCAGCATGGTGTTCATGAGGTTGGTGCAGTGGTTGCGGTGGGATCCCACCGCGCCCTTGGGGGCGCCTGTCGTCCCCGAGGTGTAGAGAATCGTGGCGTCGTCGTCCGGCGCGATATCGACGGTCGGGAGCTCGGCCTGCCGGTCCAGCGAGGCCAACACGTCTTCCCAGCGGTGCACGCCGTCATAGGCGGCTGCGGTACGAACGCTCACGGTGTGTTCGACGGACGGAAGCCCGGCGAGTTCGCCCGCTATCCGCTCCAGGCGTTCGTCATCCAGCACGAGCAGCGTCGCGGCGCTGTCCCGTACCGCATAGGCAAGCTCCGAGCCGGTCCACCACGCATTGAGCGGCACGGCGATCGCACCCAGCACCTGGCACGCCCAGAAGGTCATGACCCACTCGGGGTAGTTCCGCATCCCGATGGCCACACGGTCGCCCTTGCGCAGGCCGAAGGACTGCTGGAAGTGGTGCGCCAGGCCGCAGACCAGGCGGTAGTGGTGCCCGTACGTCCATCGCTCGTCGCCGTAGACGAGGAAGTCCCTGTCGTCGAACTGTCGCGTCGACTCGAACACCGCACGGAGCGAGGAGGGACCGCCGGCGTACACCGGCATAGGAATCCCGCGCACCTGCTCGCGCACCACCTCCAGGGCGGCGCCCGGTGCGGTCAGCTCCGCGATGATGTCTTGTCTCGTACGCATCTGTGTCCTGTCTCCGGCGGGACCAGCAGGGACGCGCCATGGCTGCTGTGCCTCGCGTGGTGTCGGGGTGCGCTGCTGGCCAGGGGCGGTGGCCAGAGCCGGAGCGCTCTCACGTGCGGCGGTGCCGGCTGCGGACGAGCCGCACCCGCGGGGAGGTGAGACGCGTCCCGAACGGTCGGCAGCCGCGACGGGGGCGTCGCGACCGCTCGACGAACATGTTTCGGGCGCTGCTGCTGACCTTCGGGTTGCCTGTCGGCGAGGGCGCGAACCCTGCCGGGACGGTGCGCTGGCCCCAAAAGTGAGGCACGCGTCACTTAACAACCGGGGGCACGACGTGTCAACGGTTCGCCATGTCGGCGCCCGTGGCCCTCAGCCCGTAGGCCCGCTCCCGCCGGTCAGGACGGTGGCGCACCGTCGACCACGTGCCCGACCGGGACGTCCAGCCGCAACAGCGACATCACGGTCTCCGCCGCCGCCGACGGGTCCAGCCCCGCGGCCAGGGACGGGCGCAGGCCCTCGACCATGCCCAGCACGGCAGCCGCCGCGACGGTGCGGTCCAGGCGGCCGCGGCTTCGGTCCGCTTCCTGGGTCTGAACGAGATGTTCCACGAGCTGGCGGACCTGTTCCTGCGCTTCCTGCAGGCCGCCTTCCTCGGAGCCGGCCGGTCCTCGGGAGCGCTGGAGGAGGCGCTCGACCAGCCGGCGCACCCGCACCGGGTCCGCCGCGTCCGCCGTGTCCGCGTTGTCCGGCCCGGACGGCGCTCCGGCGGCGTCGAGTCCGAGCCAACGGACCTCGACGCTGCTGGCCGGTTCTGGGGAGGGGCCTCCCGTCGGCAGAGACGGCCGATCCAGCCCCAGACCGCGCGCCCACAGCTTGGAGAGCGTGTCGAGGGCCTGCTCACCGTCGCGTGCAAGGCCCAGTCCCAGCCACTCGTACGCGTACCGGTCGACCATGTAGGCCAGGGCCCGAGCGGCATCCCTGGGATCCAGGTCAGGCCACACCCGACCCTCTGCCTGCCAGCGACCGATGGCCCGGGCGATCGGCTCCTGAAAGGCGGCCGCGATCTCCTGTCCCACGCGGAACAGCTCCGGATCCTGCGGGGACACCTGCAGCAGCAGGGCCCAGAGCCGAGCGTTGTCCCGGTATCCCGTCAGGTAGGCGCGGTTGGCCTGTCGGATGCGGTCCACCGGGTCGTCGCCCGGACCAGGAGCGCCCTGCTCTGGGCGCAGCTGCGCATGCACCGTGAAGATCAGATCGCGAAAGATCTCCTCTTTCGAGTCGTAGTAGTTGTAGAAGGTCCCAATGGAGACGGCCGCCTCCTGCACGATGTCCGACAACCGCGTGTCGTGAAAACCGTCGCGTTCGAAGACAACGCGGGCCGCCTGCAGCAGCCGCGCCCGCGTCCGGGCTCGCTTGGACGCGGGGCGCGGGGCAGCAGCGACACCCTGCTCGTCGGTCGAGGAGGAGTGCCGTCGGGCCGCAGCGTTGACGTCCGCTGCCGGGCCAGGGCCGGGCGAGGACGGGGGAACGCCAGGGGTTTGCACGCAGTCACCGTCCGGACGCAGTGGCAGCTCGACGTCGGGACAGGTCCGGTACGGGTCGGCGCCAGCCGCGACCGATCCGCGTGCACCCCCTCGCGCCGCATACGACGTGCGCGGCAGCCTACAGCCGGGGCGTGAGCGGCTCCGACCATCCGGTGGCCCATGGTGCGGACGCGGGCGCTGCTCCGGGCAGGCACGGCGGGCGATGAAGATCCCGAACATGACTGCGGGCCCCCCTCCGGAGAGGGGAACCCGCAGGTCAGTGCGGAGGCTCGGGGATTTGAACCCCGGATGGGCTTGAAGGCCCAAACCGCATTAGCAGTGCGGCGCCATAGACCGGGCTAGGCGAAGCCTCCCCGACCGGTCCGAGGACCAGCCGCACGGAAGCGTACCGGGTCCCGCCCGGTGAGTTCCAGCGCGTGGACCTCGTGCACCCGGTCGCCCTCGTCGACCCTCTCAGCGAGCCGGTGGCCGAGCGCCTCTGGTGCCGCCGCGGCGTGCGGGCGGCAGGGGGCTCTGGCGGGCAACGGCGCCAGGCGGCTGCCTGCGCACGCCGCCTCAGAGCCACCCGTTGCGGCGGAACGCCCGGTAGAGCAGCGCTGAGCCGCCACCCATGAGGGTCAGCGCGAAGGGGTAACCGAGAACCCACCCGAGCTCAGGCATGTGCTCGAAGTTCATCCCGTAGATCCCGGCGATGGTGGTGCACAGCGTCAGGATGGCGGCGTACGCGCTGATCTTGCGCATGTCCTCGTTCTGCCGCAGCGAGACCTGAGCGACGTTGGCGTCCATGCTGCTCTGCAGAAGCGCGTCCATCCCCTGCACCAGCTCGGCGGCGCGCAGCACGTGGTCGTGCACGTCGCGGAACCACGGCAGTGCCTGCGGGTGCAGCCCGAGCTCGCCGGCCGCCAGGCGGCTGGTGGCCTCCGCCAGCGGGGCGACGGCCCGGGAGAAGTCGAGGACCTCCCGCTTCAGGCCGTAGATGCGCTGGGTCGGGTTGCCCCGGCGCACCGGCGAGAAGACCTCGTCCTCCACCTCGTCGATGTCAGCCTCGACGCCCTCGATGGCCGGCAGGTAGCCGTCGACGATGGCGTCGGCGACCCCCCACAGCACGGCCACGGGACCGAGCGCGAGCACCTGCGGCATCCCCTCGAGCATCTGCCGCACCTCGCCCAGCGCGCCGGCGGCGCCGTGGCGCACGGTCACGAGGAAGGAGGCTCCCAGGAAGATCATGACCTCGCCGGTCTCGATGACCTCCTCGGTGTCGACGTAGCGGACGGTCTTCAGGACCATGAACAGGGTGTCGCCGTACGTCTCCAGCTTGGGACGCTGGTGCGCGTGCACGGCGTCCTCGACAGCCAGCGGGTGCAGCCCGAACTCCCGCGAGACCTCCTCGAACGCCGCCTCGCTCGGCTCGTGCAGGCCCACCCACACGAACCCCGACTCGGACGCCTGCGCCTTCTCGTGCGCCTCCGCGAGGGTGAAGTGCGCGGGCGAGCGGACGCCGTCGCAGTAGAGCGCGCAGTCGACCAGCGCAGCGTCCAGCCCCTGCGTGCCGCGGTGGCGCTGCCGCCTGGGGTGGTCCAGCTGCACGCCGCGGGGGCGCGCGGACACCACCGGGTCCGTCAGCTGCTCCATGCACCACCTCCGCGGCCAGTGTGCCCCCCGCAGGTCAGCCGGTGCAGAGAGCGGCGAGCCAGGCGTACGGGTTGACGGCGCTGCCGCCCCCCGGGTGGGCCTGGAAGTGCACGTGCGCGGGCGTGGTCTCGGCGTTGCCGGTGCGCCCGACGAGCGCGATCTGCTGACCGGCCTGCACGGCCTGGCCGACCTGCACCAGGTTGGCCGCGTTGTGCGCGTAGTAGTAGCGGTCGCCGTTGCCGCCGCGCAACCACAGGGAGATGCCGCCGATGCCGCGGTTGCCGACCTTGTCGATGACCCCGTCGACGACGGCGTGCGCCGGGCTGCCCTCGGGCGCGAACACGTCGGTCCCCTGGTGCCGGTGGCCGACGCGGGCGGCGCCCCAGGTGTCGGTGAAGCTGTGGCTGGGCCCGACCGGGCAGGCACCGGGAGGTCCGGCGTACGAGGCGCCGCCGCCGAACGGGCCCTGCGTCCATCCGGGCAGCTGTCCCGGGGCGGCCGGAACGGTGCTGGTCGTCGCCTGCGCGGCGACCGCAGCGGCCCGTTGTGCGGCGGCGGCGCGTTGCGCGGCGGCGAGCCGGG
>JAOPWI010000048.1 GCA_025965755.1 Frankiales bacterium
GGCCGGAACACGTGGCCCGGCGCACCCAGGGCCCGCCTCCGCGGGGAGACGGGCCCTGGGTGGTCGTGCGGGTCCAGGTCGGCGGCGCCCCACGGGGACGCCACCGACCGGTCTCCTACTTGCCGTCCGTGAGGTACACGTTCGTCATGTCCCCGTTGTTGGCGAGGTCGAAGTAGACCCAGTTGCCCACCCGCTTGGAGCGGTACAGCGGGTTCTTCCCCGTGGTGATCGGGACCCACGGAGCGTCCGCCATCACGAGCTTGTCGGCCTGGTGCCAGAGGTCGGCGACCTTGGCCGGGTCGCTCTCCGCGAGGGCCTGGTCGATGAGCTTGTTGACCTCGGGGTTGTTGTAGTTGTTGTAGTTCGTCGAGCCCTCGCCGTACTGACGGCCGTCGAGCAGCGGGACGAAGAACGAGCGGGCCGCGTTGCCCTGCCAGTCCGGGTTCCAGCCGGGGCCGGCGAGGTCCCAGTCACCGGACTTGGTGGCGGACGGCTTCTGCAGGTGCTGGGTGTAGAAGTCGGCCGGCGGAACCTGCTTGAGCTTCAGGCGGATGCCGGCCTTGGCCAGGTCGGCCTGCAGCGTGGTGGCGATGGCCGGGGCCTTGCCGCGGTTGCGGTAGAGGTAGATCAGGTCGAGGCCGTTCGGGAAGCCGGCGTCGGCCAGCATCTGCTTGGCCTTGGCCGGGTCACCGGCGCTGTCGGGCGTGGCGTAGGGGTCGAACTGCTTGTAGCCCAGGATCGCCGGGGTCAGGATCTGGCCGAGCGGCGCGTTGAGCTCCGGGCCGCCGAGAACCTGGATGATGTTCTTCTTGTTCACGGCGTAGTTGATCGCCTGGCGCACCTCGAGCTTGGACAGCGCCTTGCCGGCGTTGGGGCTGTCGAAGTTGATGGTGACGTAGGGGTTCGTCGAGCCGTTGTCCTGCAGCGCGAGCTTCGGGTCCTTGACCGCGAGCAGCTGCGCGACGTTGGCCGTCGGGACGTAGGTGTCCCAGGCCATGTCGGCGGTGCCGGCCTGCAGCTGCTGGAAGACCGGGCCCTCGTCCGAGCCCTGCGTGATCGAGATCGCGTCGACGTGCGCGCCGCGCACCTCGTCGGTCTCGGCCTTCCACGCCGGGTTGCGGATGAGCTCGATCTGCTTGTCGGCGACGTACTTCTCGATCTTGTACGGGCCGCTGCTGATGAAGTTCTGGCGGAACTCCGGCGAGTCCGGCAGGTAGTTGAGGTGCTCGACCGGGGCGGGGCTCGCGAACGGCAGCGCCATGATGTTCATGAAGTCACCGGCCGGCTGGACCAGGTTGATGGTCAGCTTCTGGCCGTCGGCCTTGACGCCGGTGATCTCGTTCTTCTCGACGAAGTCCTTGATGGCCGGGATGGTGCCGGGGACCTTCGCGAAGGCGTCGCAGTACTCGGTCATGCCCTCGATGACGCCGGCGAAGTAGCCCTTGGCACCGGTCGGCTGCACCGGGTTGCACAGGCGCTTGAAGCCGCGGGCGGCGTCGACGGCGGTGATCTGCCGCGGACCGCTCGGGGTGTCCCACTGGACGCCGTCCTTGATCGTGAACTCGTAGGTCTTGCCGTCGTTGGTGGGCGAAGGCACCTCGGTCGCGAGGTCCGCGACGGGCGTCTCCGACTCCTTCTTGTCGGCGCTGTTCGGGTAGCTGACGAGCTGGCGCGAGATGGCGCGCAGCAGCGTGTAGCTGACCGTGTAGTAGGCGCTGGCGGTGTCCATGTGGTCGATGTCGCTGGCGCCGAGCATCTTGAGGGTCCCGCCCTTGACCGGGTCGCCCTCCCCCGCGTTGGCGCCAGGCGCGGTCGCGCCGTTGCCGCCGTCGCCGCCACCGCAGGCAGTCGCCGTCAGGGCCAGACCCGCCACGAGGGCGACTGTCGTCAGCCCTCTCCGCTTCCGAAGCATTGTCCACCTTCTCTGGGCGCCTCGTGGGCCCCCGGGGAACGAGCCGGTCCCGGGCGGAACCGCCCGGGCCGCGACGTCGGTGCGACGTCAGCAAGCGGACACTACGGTCGGCCCGCGCACGGCGGAAGAGATCCCCTACCCGCGGCCCGTGATCGTGACGCAAGAGTTACCGCCCGATCTGGGCGTTCTCGGGCGGGTACTAGGTGGTCGAGAACCGGACGATCCCGGCGAACTCCTCCGCCGACAGGCTGGCCCCACCGACGAGCGCGCCGTCCACGTCCGGCTGCGCCATCAGCGCGGCGGCGTTGTCCGCCTTGACCGAGCCGCCGTACAGGACGCGGACCCCGTCGGCGAGCTCGCCGGGGTAGAGCTGCGACAGCGTCAGGCGCACCTCGCCGCACACCTCCTGGGCGTCCTGCGGCGTGGCCACGCGGCCGGTGCCGATCGCCCAGACCGGCTCGTACGCCACGACGATGGTGCGGGCCTGCTCGGCCGGAACGCCGTCGAGCGCCGCGCTGAGCTGCGCGACGACGTGGTCCACCTGGCCGTTGAGGTCGCGCACGGCGAGCGCCTCGCCGACGCACAGAATCGGCGTGAGGCCGTGCTTGACGGCCGCCTTGACCTTGGCGTTGACGACGGCGTCGGTCTCGCCGTGGTACTCGCGGCGCTCGCTGTGGCCGACCAGGACGTAGGAGCAGCCCAGCTTGGCCAGCATGGCGCCGCTGATGTCGCCGGTGTAGGCGCCGGCGTCGTGCGGGGACAGGTCCTGGGCGCCGTAGCGGATCGGCAGCTTGTCGCCGTCGACCATCGTCTGCACGCTGCGCAGGTCGGTGAACGGCGGCAGCACGACGACCTCCACCGCCTCGACGTCCTGCGGGGCGAGGCTGAACGACAGCTTCTGCACCAGCGCGATGGCCTCGAGGTGGTGCAGGTTCATCTTCCAGTTGCCGGCCATCAGCGGCCGGCGGGCAGGTGCCTTGCCCTTGCTGGCAGCCATGCTCAGACGCCCAGCACGGTCAGGCCGGGCAGGGCCTTGCCCTCGAGGTACTCCAGGCTGGCCCCGCCGCCGGTGGAGATGTGGGTGAAGCGGCCCTCGTCGATGCCCAGCGCCCGCACGGCAGCCGCGCTGTCGCCGCCGCCGACGACCGTGAGCGCGCCGGCCAGGGAGGCCACAGCCTGCGCCACGCCGCGGGTGCCCTCGGCGTAGGGCGCCATCTCGAACACGCCCATCGGGCCGTTCCAGAAGACCGTCCGGGCGCCGGCGAGCGCGTCGGAGAAGACCTGCACCGACCGCGGGCCGATGTCCAGGCCCATCCGGTCGCTCGGAATCGCGTCGGCGGCGACCACGTCGTGGTCGGCGTCGGCGCTGAAGGCGGTCGCCGCGACGACGTCCACCGGCAGCACCACCTTGCCGGTCTCCAGGAAGGCCCGGCAGATGTCGAGCTGGTCGGCCTCCAGCAGGCTGGACCCCACGTCGTGGCCCTGGGCGGCGAGGAAGGTGAAGCACATGCCGCCGCCCACGAGCAGCGTGTCGACCTTGGGCAGCAGCGCCTCGATCACCTTGAGCTTGTCGCTCACCTTGGAGCCCCCGAGCACCACGGCGTACGGCCGGGCCGGGTCCTCGGTGAGGCGGCGCAGCACGTCGACCTCGGCGGCCACGAGCGGGCCGGCGGCGTGCGGCAGGCGCTCGGCGACGTCGTACACGCTGGCGTGCCTGCGGTGGACGGCCCCGAAGGCGTCGTCGACGTAGAGGTCGGCGAACGCCGCGAGCCGGTCGGCGAAGGCGCCCCGCTCGGCGTCGTTCTTGCTGGTCTCGGCCGCCTCGAAGCGCACGTTCTCCAGCAGCACCAGGCTGCCGTCGCGCTGGTCGGCGACGGCGGCCTGGGCCGACGGCCCGACGACGTCCCCGGCGAGCGTGACGGGGCGGCCGAGCAGCTCCTCGAGCCGCCCGGCGACCGGCTTCAGCGAGTACGCCGGGTCCGGCACGCCCTGTGTCGCCTGCAGGGTCGGGGGCCGGCCCAGGTGGGCGGTGACGACCACCCGGGCGCCACGCTCGAGGAGCTCGCGCAGCAGCGGCAGGGACGCCCGGATGCGGCCGTCGTCGGTGACGCGCCCGCCGTCCAGCGGGACGTTCAGGTCCGACCGGACCAGCACCCGCTTGCCGGAGACGTCCAGGTCAGCAGCGGTCCGCACCGCTAGAGGCTCTTGCCGACGAGGGTGATGAGGTCCGCGAGGCGGTTGGAGTAGCCCCACTCGTTGTCGTACCAGCCGACGACCTTGGCCTGCCTGCCAAGAACCTTGGTGAGCGGCGCGTCGAAGATGCAGGACGCCGGGTCGGTGACGATGTCGCTGGAGACGATCGGGTCCGTGCTGTAGCGCAGGAAACCCTTCATCGGGCCGTCGGCGGCGGCCTTGACCGCGGCGTTGAGCTCCTCGGCGGTGGTCTCGCGGCCCAGCTCGACGGTGAGGTCGGTGGCCGAGCCGGTCGGGATCGGCACCCGCACGGCGTAGCCGTCCAGCTTGCCCTTGAGCTCGGGCAGGACCAGGCCGATCGCCTTGGCGGCGCCGGTGCTGGTCGGCACCAGGTTCAGGGCGGCGGCGCGGGCACGGCGCAGGTCCTTGTGCGGCGCGTCCTGCAGGTTCTGGTCCTGCGTGTACGCGTGGATCGTCGTCATCAGGCCCGAGACGATGCCGAACTCGTCGTTGATCGCCTTGGCCATCGGGCCGAGGCAGTTGGTGGTGCACGACGCGTTGGAGATGACCGTGTGGGCGGCCGGGTCGTAGTCCTCGTGGTTGACGCCCATGACGATGGTGACGTCCTCGTTGGACGCCGGCGCCGAGATGATGACCTTCCTGGCACCACCGTCGAGGTGCGCCCGCGCCTTGACGGCGTCGGTGAAGAAGCCGGTCGACTCGACGACGACGTCGGCACCGACGTCGCCCCACTTCAGGTTGCCGGGCTCGCGCTCCGCGAAGATCTTGATGGTCTTGTCGCCGACCCGGATGCCGCCGTCGACGACCGAGACGTCGGCCGGATAGCGGCCCAGGATCGAGTCGTACTTCAGCAGGTGCGCCATCGTCGCCAGATCACCCAGATCGTTCGCGGCGACGATCTCGATGTCGGCCCCGCTGGCCTGGACGGCCCGGAAGAAGTTGCGGCCGATGCGGCCGAAGCCGTTGATGCCCACGCGTACGGTCACGAGTTGGTCACTCCTAGGTGCAGGTCGTCGGGTCGGGTGCGGTGGGGCAGCTGTCCGGTCGGCCGGGCAGGCCCTGAGGCGCCGCTCGCGTCGACCCTACCGTCCGCCTCGGGGGGTCGGGCGCACTCCGTCCGCCGTACGGGCGGGTAACCGCCGGCGCCGCGGCCGGGGGCTGCTCAGACCTGGTCGGCGAGCATGTCCGGCGTCAGGCTGGCCTCGGTGTCGTCGATGCCGAGCTCCTGGGCGCGCTTGTCGGCCATCGCGAGCAGCCGCCTGATCCGGCCGGCGATGGCGTCCTTGGTCAGCGGCGGCACGTGCAGCT
>JAOPWI010000404.1 GCA_025965755.1 Frankiales bacterium
CGGCGACGCCCGACGCAGGCTCGGCCGCCGGGCTGTCCGGCCGTCCGGGGAACGCCGCGGCGACGGGCTCGGCGGGACCGGTGGCGTCCGCCGCCTCCACCGGACCCGCCGCGTCCACCGGGTCCACCGGACCCGCCGCGTCCACCGGGTCCACCGGCACAGCGACCGGGTCCGACTCGGCCACCCCCTCGCCCGCCGTGTCGGCGGCGCTGGGCTCCAGCTCGGCCTGGACCAGCGCTCCGGCGGCCGTGGCGTCCAGGTCGCCGCGCGCCAGCCCATCCACCAGCCGCCGGGTCGCGCACGGCCACGGGGCTCGACAGGTGCTGCACAGGTCCTGCGCGTCCGGCCCGTGCAGGCGGTCGATGCCCGCCCGCGCCGTCGCGAGGCGGTCCCGGTGGACGTGGGCGCCCGCCAGCACCTCGGACAGAAGACCGTCGTACAGGGGCGTGCTCACCCTTCGAGAGTGCCACGGCTGCGGCCGGTTCCGCCCTCCCGTCCGGGAGCGGGTTCCGCCGGACCGGACCGGGTGATCCCGACGCCGGCCCAGAAGGTGCGGTCCGGCCGGCGCCGGCTCGGCGGCGGGGACAGGCCGATCGGACGTCCCGTCCCGGGTCAGCGGGCGGGCGGCCCCACCTCCTGCGGATCGGCGGGCGTGTGCCGCTCAGCCGAGCAGGTCGTCCATCGCCCGGTAGATGCGCTTCTCCGACACCGGGTAGGCCGTGCGCAGCGGCTGGGCGAACAGCGACACCCGCAGCTCCTCCACCATCCAGCGCAGCTCCCGGGCGCCGTCGGAGGGCGGCAGCGTGGCCAGCTCGCGGGTGACCTCGGCCACGCGGGACATCGAGATCCGGTCCCGCTCCCAGTCGTTCGGGAGCTTGTCGATCCGTCGCTCGATGCCGCGCAGATAGCGCACCAGGTCCGGCAGCCGGGCGGCACCCGTGGCCGTGACGAAACCCGGGAAGACGAGCCGAGCGAGCTGCTCCTGCATGTCCGCGACGGCCGGCGCGAGCGGTGCCCGCTGCTCCGCTGCCAGCGCAGCGGTGACGGCGCCGTACCGGGCCAGCACCTGTTCCACCTGCGTCACGACGGTGAAGACGCGCTCGTGCAGCTCGCCGCGGACGGCCTCGCGCAGCGTCGCGAACGCCGCCTCGTCCCACACGGGGGCCGCAATGAGCGCGTCCGCCGCGGCGGTCGTGCAGTCATCCAGCAGCGCGGCGATGCTGCCGTGCGGGTTGCGCGACAGGGCGAGCTTCTGCGGATTGCTCAGCCGGTCGGCGACCAGCTTGGTCTGCGACGGCACCGACAGGAGCAGCAGCCGCCGCACGCCCGCCCGGTGCAGCCGGGCCTGCTCCCCCGGTGAGGTGAGCACGCGCAGGTCCACCGAGGAGCCGCGGTCGACCAGGGCCGGATAGCCCTGCACGGCACCTGAGGTCACCACCGAGGGCACCGTGGCGAAGGACCAGGTCGTCAGTCCCGTCCGCTCCAGGCCGGCCGCGGCAGAGGACACCGCCTGCTGCAGCTGCGGCGCGAGGGCGGCCTGCAGCGCGGCCAGGTCCTTGCCTGTCGCCAAGGACTCGCCGGCCGGCGAGACGACCGAGAAGGAGACCCGCAGGTGGTCCGGCACGCGGGACCAGTCCCACGCCGCACGCGGGACGACGACGCCCGTACGCCGGCGCAGCTCGCGCTCGAGCACGTCCAGCAGGGGCCCGTGCGACGGGCCGGCGACCTCCAGCACCGCCCGCGCGGTGTCCGGCGCCGGCACGAACGCCACCCGCAGCGACTTGGGCAGCGACTTGAGCAGCGCCACCACGAGGTCCTGGCGCAACCCCGGCACCAGCCACTCGAACTCCTCCTGCCGCACCTGGTTCAGGACGGCCAGCGGCACCTGCACGGTGACGCCGTCCCGGGGCGTCCCGGGCGCGAACGCGTAGTCGAGCGGCAGCGCCAGGCTCTCCGACGTCCACACGTCGGGATAGGCGCCGAGATCGACGACGTCCTGCGCCAGCGCCTCGAGGGTCAGGTCCAGCAGCTGCGGCGTCTCGCGTCGGGCGCGCTTCCACCAGGCGTCGAAGTGCCGTCCCGAGACGACGTCGGCGGGGATGCGCGCGTCGTAGAAGTCGTACACGGTCTGGTCGTCCACGCGGATGTCGCGCCGGCGCGCCTTGTCCTCGAGCTTTTCGACGTCCTCGAGCAGGGCGGTGTTGTGCTGCCAGAACGCGTGGTGGGTCTCCCAGTCGCCCTCGACCAGCGCCGAGCGCAGGAAGATGTCCCGGCACATCGCCGGATCGACCTGGCTGTAGCCGACCTTGCGGGCAGCGACGAGCGGCACGCCGTACAGGGTCACGCGCTCGGTCGCCATGACGGCGGCGCGCTTTCTCTCCCAGTGCGGCTCGCTGTAGCTGCGCTTGACCAGGTGCGCGCCCAGCTTCTCCGCCCACTCCGGCTCGACCCGCGCGACGACGCGCGCCCACATGCGGTTGGTCTCGACCAGCTCGGCGGCCATGAGGAAGCGCGGCTGCTTGCGGTACAGCGCCGACCCGGGCACGACGGCGAACCGGGCACCGCGGGCGCCCAGGTACTCCCGCTTCTCGGGATCGCGCAGGCCGATGTGCGACAGCAACCCGGCGAGCAGCGACAGGTGGATGCGGCCCGCGTCGGGCTCGGCGCTGTCCAGCGACATGTCCAGACCGCGTACGACGCGGCGCAGCTGGCTGTGCAGATCCTGCCACTCGCGGATCCGCAGCCAGCTGAGGAACTCCCGCTTGCACAGCCGGCGGAAGGCGCTGCTCGACAGCTCCCGCTGCTGCTCGCGGAGGTACTCCCAGAGGGAGAGGTAGGCGAGGAAGTCCGACGTCTCGTCCTTGAACCGGGCGTGCATCTCGGCCGCGGCCTGCTGCTTGTCCGACGGGCGCTCGCGCGGGTCCTGGATCGACAACGCGGCGGCGATGACGAGCACCTCGCGCAAGCACCCGTTGCGGTCGGCCTCGAGCACCATGCGGCCGAGCCGCGGGTCGAGCGGCAGCTGCGCCAGCCGCCGCCCGGTCTCGGTCAGCCCGCGGTCGGACAGCGCGCCGAGCTCCTCGAGCAGCTGCACGCCGTCGCGCACGTTGCGCCGGTCCGGTGGCTGCACGAACGGGAAGGCCTCCAGATCGCCGAGGCCCAGCGCGGTCATCTGCAGGATGACCGAGGCGAGGTTGGTGCGCAGCACCTCGGGATCGGTGAACTCCGGTCGGGACAGGAAGTCCTCCTCGGAGTACAGCCGGATGCAGACGCCCTCGGCGACGCGGCCGCAGCGGCCCGCCCGCTGCTTCGCGGAGGCCTGGCTGATCGGCTCGATGGGCAGCCGCTGGACCTTCGTACGCATGCTGTAGCGGCTGATCCGCGCGGTGCCCGCGTCGACGACGTAGCGGATGCCGGGAACGGTGAGCGACGTCTCGGCCACGTTGGTCGCCAGCACGACGCGCCGGCCGGTGTGCCCCGCGAAGACCCGGTGCTGCTCCTGCGCCGACAGCCGGCCGAACAGCGGCAGCACGTCGGTCCCCTCCGGCACGCGCCCGCGCAGCACGTCGGCGGTGTCCCGGATCTCGCGCTCGCCCGACAGGAACACCAGCACGTCGCCGGGCCCGAGCGCGCACAGCTCGTCGACCGCGTCGGCGATGGCCGTCACCTGGTCGACGTCCTCGTCGTCCTCGTCCTCGGCGACCCGCGGCCGGTAGCGGACCTCGACCGGGAAGGTGCGCCCCGAGACCTCGATCACCGGTGCGCCGCCGAAGTGCTCGGAGAACCGCTCGGTCTCGATGGTGGCGGAGGTGATGACGACCTTGAGGTCGGGGCGCCGCGGCAGCAACTGCTTGAGGTACCCGAGCAGGAAGTCGATGTTGAGGCTGCGCTCGTGCGCCTCGTCGATGATGATGGTGTCGTACGCGGACAGCAGCCGGTCGTGCTGCATCTCCGCCAGCAGCACGCCGTCCGTCATGAGCTTGACGTAGGAGGCGTCGCCGACCTGGTCGTGGAAGCGCACCTTGTAGCCGACGGCCTCCCCCAGCGGAGAGCCCAGCTCCTCGGACAATCGCTCGGCCACCGCACGCGCCGCGATGCGCCGCGGCTGGGTGTGGCCGATGAGGCCCTTGACCCCGCGGCCCAGCTCGAGGCAGATCTTGGGAATCTGGGTGGTCTTGCCCGAGCCGGTCTCGCCGGCGACCACGACGACCTGCGAGGTGCGCAGGGCCTCGAGGATCTCGTCCTTCTTCTGGCTGACCGGGAGCTGCTCCGGGTAGTCCAGGCGGGGCACGCCGGCGGCGCGTGCCGCCAGCGCCTGCTCCGCGGCGACCAGATCGCGGGCGATCTTCTCCAGCACCGCGGCGCGCCGCTCCGGCGTGCCCTTGCGCGCCGCGTCGAGCCGGCGGCCCAGCCGCCGCGAGTCGCGCAGGCCGAGCTCCCGCAGGCGGACCCGGAGGTCCGCGGGGGACGGCACCTCCGACGACACGCTCATGCTCCGCCCAGTCTAGGTGCGGACGGCCGGTCCCCAGGGCAGGGTGATCTCCGGCGCTCCCGGCGACAGGCCGGGCGGCCCGACGAGAGGCGAGCGCGTGCTGGGACTGCCCGACGACGTGGTGGCGTGCCTGTTCGACCTGGACGGCGTGCTGACCAAGACCGCGACGGTCCACAACAAGGCGTGGACGGCGACGTTCGACGACTACCTGCGCGGCCGTGCGGAGCGCACCGGTGAGCCGTTCGTGCCGTTCGACCCCGGGCCCGACTACGACACCTACGTGGACGGCAAGAAGCGCGAGGACGGCGTCCGCGACTTCCTGGCCAGCCGCGGCGTCACCCTGCCGGAGGGCGGCCCGCAGGACGAGCCGGGCGCCGAGACGGTGCACGGCATCGGCAACCGCAAGAACGTGCTGCTCCTGGAGCACATCCGCCAGGACGGCGTCGAGGTGTACGAGGGCAGCCGCCGCTATCTCGAGGCGGCCCGCGAGGCCGGCCTGCGCCGGGCGCTGGTCAGCAGCAGCGCCAACGCCGCCGACATCCTGAAGGTCACCGGTCTGGACGAGCTCATCGAGGTCCGCGTCGACGGCGTGACCGCGCGCGAGCGGTCGCTGGCCGGCAAGCCCGCGCCGGACAGCTTTCTGGTCGCCGCCGACCTGCTCGGGGTGAGCAGGGACCGGGCAGCGGTGTTCGAGGACGCGCTGGCCGGCGTCGAGGCCGGGCGGGCCGGGGCGTTTCGCTACGTCGTCGGCGTCGACCGCGTGGGCCAGGCCGATGCGCTGACCGCCCGTGGCGCCGACATCGTCGTGCAGGACCTGGCGGAGCTGCTGTGAGCGCCAACGGCACGTTTCCGGTCGAGCCCTGGCAGCTGCGCGAGACCCACCTCGACCTCGACCGGCTGGGCCACTCGGAGTCGCTGTTCGCGCTCTCCAACGGCCACATCGGTCTGCGTGGCAACCTCGACGAGGGCGAGCCGTACGGCATCCCGGGCACCTACCTGAACTCCTTTTACGAGCAGCGGCCCCTTCCCTACGCCGAGGCCGGGTACGGCTACCCGGAGTCGGGCCAGACCATCGTCAACGTCACCAACGGCAAGCTGCTGCGCCTGCTCGTCGACGACGAGCCGTTCGACGTCCGCTACGGGACGCTCACGGCGCACGAGCGGGTGCTCGACCTGCGGGCCGGGACCCTGTCGCGCAGCGCCGAGTGGGTGTCACCGGCGGGGCGCGCCGTGAAGGTCCGCTCCACCCGCCTCGTGTCGTTCGCCCACCGCTCGGTGGCGGCCATCGCGTACGAGGTGGAGGCGCTCGACGACGACACGCGGGTCATCGTCCAGAGCGAGCTGGTCGCGAACGAGGCGCAGCCCGCGCTGTCGGCCGACCCGCGGGTCGCCGCGGTGCTCAACCGGCCGCTGGAGGCCGTCGAGCTCGATGTCGAGCAGGCCGGCGCGATGCTGCTGCACCGCACCCGCACCAGCGACCTGCTCATGGGCGCGGTCATGGACCACGAGGTCACGGTGCCGGGCCGGGTGGACGTGCACACCGAGGGCCGCGAGGACTGGGCCCGCACCACCGTCGCGTGCATCCTGCACCGGGGCGAGGTGCTGCGCATCGTGAAGTACCTGGCCTACGGCTGGTCCGGCCAGAGATCGCAGCCGGCACTGCGCGACCAGGTGGACGCGGCCCTGACCGGCGCCCGCTACGCCGGCTGGGACGGCCTGGTCGCGCAGCAGCGCGCCTACCTCGAGGACTACTGGGACGCCGCCGACGTCGAGGTCGACGGCGACCCGGTCGTGCAGCAGGCCGTGCGCTTCGCGCTGTTCCACGTCCTGCAGGCCGGCGCGCGCGCCGAGCAGCGGGCCATCGGGGCCAAGGGCCTGACCGGGCCCGGCTATGACGGCCACGCCTTCTGGGACACCGAAGGCTTCGTGCTGCCGGTGCTGACCTACTCCAAGCCCGACGCCGCGGCCGACGTGCTGCGCTGGCGGCACTCGATCCTCGGGCTGGCGAAGGAGCGCGCCGCGACGCTCGGCCTGCGCGGCGCGGCCTTTCCCTGGCGGACGATCCGCGGGCAGGAGTGCTCGGCCTACTGGCCGGCCGGCACGGCCGGCTTCCACATCGGCGCCGACATCGCCTACGCGCTCGAGCGGCACCGGCTCGTCACGGGGGACGACACCCTGGAGAAGGAGATCGGCCTCGAGCTGCTCGTCGAGACGGCCCGCCTCTGGGCCTCGCTCGGGCACCACGACGTGCACGGCGTCTGGCACGTCGACGGCGTCACCGGGCCGGACGAGTACACCGCTGTCACCGACGACAACGTCTTCACCAACCTCATGGCGGCGAAGAACCTGCGGGCCGCTGCCGGTGCGTGCGCCCGTCACCCGCAGCAGTCCGCGCGGCTCGGCGTCACCACCGAGGAGACGGCCGCCTGGCGCGACGCCGCCGGTGCCGTGCACATCCCCTACGACGAGCACCTGGGCGTGCACCAGCAGTCCGCCGGGTTCACCAGGTACGCCGAGTGGGACTACGTCGGCTACCAGGACGCCTATCCGCTGCTCCTGTCCGCGCCGTACGTGCAGCTGTACCGCAAGCAGGTCATCAAGCAGGCCGACCTGGTCCTCGCGATGCACTGGTGCGGCGAGCACTTCACGCCTGAGGAGAAGGCCCGCAACGTCGACTACTACGAGCGGCGCACCGTGCGCGACTCGTCCCTGTCGGCCTGCACGCAGGCGGTCCTGTGCGCCGAGGTGGGCCACCTGGAGCTCGCACACGACTACCTGCACGAGGCCGCGCTGGTCGACCTGCACGATCTGCACCGCAACACCAAGGACGGCCTGCACCTGGCCTCGCTGGCCGGCACCTGGTCGGTGCTGGTGGAGGGCTTCGGCGGCCTGCGGGAGCGCAACGAGGGGCTGTGCCTGGACCCGCAGCTGCCCCCCGGCATCACGCGGTTGGAGTTCCGGCTGCGCTGGCACGGCGTGCGGCTGACGGTGGAGGTCACCCCGGACCAGGTGCGGTGCAGCGTCCGCGACGGCGCCGACGCGCAGGTCCAGCTGGCGCTCGCCGGGGAGGCGGTCACGGTGACGGCGGACGCGCCGGTCGTTCGGCGGCTCGAGCGCCGGCGGCCGCTGCTCCCCCGCCCCGAGCAGCCGCTCGG
>JAOPWI010000425.1 GCA_025965755.1 Frankiales bacterium
CATTCGCCCTGGCAGCACGGCACGAACGAGAACACCAACGGGCTGCTGCGTCAGTACTTCCCCAAGGGCATCAAACCTGCGGGACGTCATCCAGGAACAGCTCGACGACGTCGCCTGGCGGCTCAACGGCCGGCCCCGCAAGACCCTGGGCTTCATGCCACCATCACGCCGACTCGACGAGCTGTTGCACTGACCCCCTGAACCCGCCGGGCTTAGGGTTCGCCCCATGCGCCACCCCCGGCTCTTCCTGGTGTTGGTCATCGCATTATTGGCAGTGGTGGTCGCCGCCGCGCTAATGCGCACAGGAGGACCAGCGTGGGGCCTTTCGCTGTGCATCCTCGGGGTTGGCGCACTCTGGTCGGGGTCGCGCCGCAACGACGCGACGTAGGTGGGCCTCCGTTCCGTCACGGGGCTCAGAACGGCCCTAGGCGATGCGCGAACTGCCCGGCGGGCACCGGCACTAGTTGCCATCGTCTAGCCTCCGCGCGTGCCCGTGTTGCGATGGCTGGCCCAGCACTTTCCTGTGCCCTGGCAGGTGCTGGCCGCGGTCGGCGGCTTTGGACTGGTCCTTGGACTGGCGGTTGCGCTACAGGACAGAAGTGGGACTCCGCTGCTGGCAGGCTTCCTGTCCGCGGCCCTTTGGTGGTCCCTCGCATGGGTGAAGCGGCTGGCCGACGTCAATGCCAAGGCTGATGTCGCTGGTGATGCTCCGCTGCCCGGCGACTCATAGGTACCGGGCGGGAGAACGACCAGATCACACATCCCTGGGCTTCTGGGCTGTCGTTGTGGCAACAAAGTCATGGCACGACACGCCTGGCCGCTGCCGGCATTGGCTACGGCCTGGCGCGGCAGGTCAGCGATGCCGGGCGGTGGCCTGCCGTGGCGCCGAGACCGACTCTGCGCCCGAAGGACCGCTGGTGCGGCGTCGCCACCAGCTGTGTGCGGTGCGTTGCGCGCTGCTGCTGGCAAGCCGCTCGGCGAGCCCGGCGCGCGCGAGGGTTCGCCGGCTCGCCAGGTCCGGGCCCCGGCCGACAGCGGGACGGTCCAGGTCGGCCGCGTCGGTCAGGCCGGCGTCGCGATGAAGCAGGTCCCAGGTGCTGTAGAGCGCGTTGTGCTGACGGCCGCGGCTCATCGCGACGTAGCCGGTCTCGCGGGACAGCGCCGAGGTGCCCCACAGCAGCGCGACGTCGACGGTCACGCCCTGCGCCTTGTGCGCGGTCAGGGCGTAGCCGTGGGCCAGCCGGCCGCTGCGCAGGTAGTCCGCCTCCAGCCGGAGCTGCCGGCCGTCGTCGAGCCGGACGGTCAGCGCCTGCTCGCCCGGGTGCAGATCTGTGACGGTGCCGCGGGTTCCGTTGAGCAGTCCCTGCGGGTAGTCGTTGGCGGTGACCAGGACCTGCTCGCCGGTGCGGTAGCCGCGGGACGCGCGGTCGGCGAGCGGGATGCGCAGCTCCTGGTCGCCGAGGTGGCCGTGTTCGAGCAGCCGCTGGCGCAGGTGGGCGTTGAGCCGGCGGGCGTCCCCGCGGCTGCTCGCGATGACCAGGACCCGGTCGGGCCGGTGCGAGCGCAGGTGCTGCTCGTAGTCCTCCAGCAGTGTGGCGGTGAGCTCCTGCAAGGTGTCGGTGATCCGCAGCCGCCCGTGCTTGCCGTAGGCCAACAGCGCCCGCAGGACGTCGCCGTCGCGCAGCTCCCGCAGCGCGCGCTGCTCCCACGGCTGCTGCTGGCGCTGGTTCCCGGTCAGGGCCACCGCGGGCAGTCGGGCGGCAAGGGTCGCGAACAGCCCGCCGGCGTCGATCTCGGGCAGCTGGCGCGGGTCGCCGACCAAGACCAGCTTGGTGCGGGTCTGCTCGGCCAGCGTGAGCAGGCAGTGCAGGGTCCGGGTGCCGACCATTCCGGCCTCGTCGACGACCAGCACCCCGCCGGTCGGCAGCACCGTGTTCGGCTTCCCGACCGCTCCGCCCGGGGCCGGGAGGGTCTGGTTAAGCAGGCGCTGCAGGGACAGTGACGGAATGCCAGCGCTGTCCTGGAGCACCCGGGCGGCGATGGCGGCCAGGGCGGTGCCCTGGACCGGGATCCCTGCCTTCGCCCAGGCGGCCGCGGCGACGGCGAGCGCGGCGGTCTTGCCGCTGCCCGCGGCGCCGACCACGACCTCGACGCCCGCGCCGCTGGTCAGCAGCCGCTGCACCATCTGCTGCTGTTCGCCCGACAACCCGGCCGCCGCCGCATGCTGCTGCACGTCCTCGAGTGCCTCGGCCGGGACCGTGGCGCACGGCTGGGCCGGGCTGCCGGCCGCGTCGCCGGTCCCGTCGCCCGCAGCGGTGCCGGCGAGCCGGCGAGCTCCGGCCAGGGCGTCGGTCTCCAGGGTGAGGAGCTCGCGGGTGCTGTAGCGGCGGGCCGTCACCGGCGCATCGCCGAGCAAGGGCACCACCCGGTCGTCACGCAGCACCCGAGTCGCGAGCGCCCGCAGCGCCCCCAGCCGGACCGGGGTGCCGGCGGGCAGCTGCTCGCAGACGCCGCGGAGCAGGTCCCGCCGGTCGAAGCTTGCCTTCTTCTCCGTCAGCCCGGTCGGCGCGAGCAGCCCATCCGCCAGATCGCTGGCGACGGCTCCGGCGGCGCCG
>JAOPWI010000021.1 GCA_025965755.1 Frankiales bacterium
ACAGCGGCTGCGACGGCAGGGCCAGCAGCCGGGCCGTCAGCTCATCGCTCGGCAGCATCGGCCGGGCGCCGAGCTCGCGCAGGCTGGCCTTGAGCCGGCGCTGCGCCTCGACCTGGGTCCGGCAGGGAGCGCAGTGCGCCAGGTGGGCGAGCAGGCGCTCGCGGGAGGGGTGGTCGAGCTGCCCGTCGACGAGGGCGGCGACCCGGTCGCCGAGGTGGTCGCTTCCGCTCATGGGGTGCCTCCCGCCGGAGCCAGGTGTGCGAGCGCGGCCCGCAGCTGCGAGCGACCGCGGTGGATGCGGCTGCGGACGGTGCCGATCTTGATGCCGAGGGTGGCGGCGATCTCCTCGTACGACAGGCCCTCGAGGTCGCACAGCACGACCGCGGCGCGAAAGTCCGGCGGCAGCGCGTCGAGCGCCCGCTGGATGTCGCCGTCGAGGTGGGTGTCGTCGTAGACCTGCGCCGGGCCGCGCTCCTTGCTCGCCAGGCGCTCGGCGTCGTCGGGCAGCGCCTCGAAACGGATGCGCGCCTTGCGGCGCACGGTGTCGAGGAACAGGTTGGTCGTGATCCGGTGCAGCCAGCCCTCGAAGGTCCCGGGCGTGTAGCTCGACAGCGACCGGAAGACGCGGACGAAGACCTCCTGCGTGAGGTCCTCGGCGTCGTGGCGGTTGCCGGTCAGGCGGTAGGCCAGGCGGTAGACCCGAGCGGAGTGCAGGCGCACGACCTCGTCCCAGGACGGCGGCTGCCAGTCGGCCGTCTCCGTCACGACAGCGCCTCCCTCAAGGGTCATCGGCGCGCCAGCCAGCATCGCCGTCCCCGTCATGGTGCCCGTCCTCTCCTGGCAGCGCACGGTGAGCCGCTCACTCAGGAGAACGCCAGGGTCTGACCGGCGGTTCCCTCGCGCACTACGCTGCCGCGGACCACCCGCCCCGCTCCACCCCCCGGAGGCCTGCCATCGACGCCGGCGAGACCAGCCAGCCTGAGGGCAAGACCCCTGGCCGCAGGGGCGCTGCCGCCGCGACCGACCCCGGCGCCCTCGCCGCCTGGCTCGACGGCTGGCTGCCCGAGGACGCCCCGCTGCTGTCGGCCCGCGCCCGCGCCGCCGAGGTCGGCATCGGGGCGGTCGACGCGGCCACGGGGGCGGTTCTGCGCATGCTCGCGGCGGTGAGCAGTGCCCGCGCGGCCGTCGAGGTCGGCACCGGCGCCGGCGTCTCGACGCTGTGGATCCTGCGCGGCATGCGTCCCGACGGCATCCTCACCTCGGTCGACAGCGACGGCGAGCACCAGCGCCTGGCGCGCCTGTCGCTCGGCGAGGCCGGCGTCCCGGCCGGGCGCGTCCGCCTCATCGCCGGACGGGCCAACGAGGTGCTGCCGCGCCTGTCCGACGGGGCGTACGACCTGGTCTTCTGCGACGCCAGCCGGGCGGAGAACGACGACTACCTGGACGCGGCGATCCGCCTGCTGCGCCCCGGCGGCGTGGTGGCGTTCGCCGGCGCGCTCGGCGGCGGACGGATCGCCGAGGCCTCGGCCCGCGATCCCGAGACGGTGGCCCTGCGCGAGCTGGTGCGCCGGGTGCGCGACGAGCCGCGCCTGGTTCCGGCGCTGCTGCCGGTCGGGCCGGGGCTGCTCGTCGCCTCCACGACCCTGGGCTGACCGGGGCGCTCAGGCCGTCTTGCCGGGCCGCGCCCTGCCGGCCGGGGTCGCGGCCAGCGCCTCGAGCCAGGCGACGAGCAGGCGCACGCCGTAGCCGGTGCCGCCCTTGACCAGCTCGTCCTCGTCGGTCTCGACCCGGCCGGCGCCGGCGATGTCCAGGTGGGCCCAGGGGCGCCCGCCGGTGAACTCGCGCAGGAACAGCGCGGCCGTGATCGAGCCGCCCTGCAGCTTCTTGCGCGGATCGCCGATGTTGCGCAGGTCGGCGACCGGGCTGTCCAGCGCCTGGCGGTAGTCCTCGACCAGCGGCATCCGCCAGAGCCGCTCGCCGCTGGTCGTCGAGGCCGCCTCGAGCTGCGCGGCGAGGGCGTCGTCGGAGCAGAACATGCCGGCCGTACGCCGCCCCAGCGCGACCGGCATCGCGCCGGTGAGGGTGGCGACGTCCACCAGGACGTCCGCCTGCAGGTCGCGGTCGGCGTACGCCAGCGCGTCGGCGAGCACGAGCCGTCCCTCGGCGTCGGTGTTGAGCACCTCGACGGTGCGCCCGCCGTACTGCGTGAGCACGTCGCCGGGGCGCTGCGCCGAGCCGCTCGGCATGTTCTCCGCCGCGCCGACCAGGGCGGTGACCTTGAGCGGCAGGCCCAGGTCGGCCACGGCCCGCAGCGCGCCGAGGACGGCCGCGGCGCCGCCCATGTCGGTCTTCATGGCGAGCATGCCGTCGTTGGGCTTGAGCGACAGGCCGCCGGTGTCGAAGGTGATGCCCTTGCCGACGAGCACCACGTGGCGCGAGCCGCCCCCGTCGTACGTCGCCTCGATGAACCGCGGCGGGCGGCTCGAGCCCTGGCCGACGCCGACGATGCCGCCGAAGCCGTCGCGGGCCAGCTCGTTCTCGTCGCGGACCGCGACCGCCAGGTCGGCGAGCGCGGTGCGCGCCTGGCCGGCCAGCCAGTCGGGGCTCTTCTCGCGGGACGGCGTGTTGACCAGATCGCGGGCCAGGGCGGTGGCCCGCGCGGTGGTGACCGCCCGGTCGAGCTCGGCCGAGGCGGCGGCGGGCGCGACGAGCACCACCTCCTGCAGCGGCCGCGGCTCGGCCCGGGGCTTGAGCGTGAAGGTGTACGACGCGAGCAGCAGGCCCTCGGCGAACGCGCGCAGCGCACCGGGCACGAGGTCCACGCCGCTGAGGTCGACGACGAGGGAGGGGCTGGTCCTGGCGCGCCGGCCCAGCCCCGCGCCGGCCTTGCGCAGCTCCCGGGGAGCGGCCGAGCCGATGCCGAACAGCAGCAGCCGCTCCAGCGGGCCCTCGACCAGGGGCAGCACGACGACCTCACCGGCCTCGCCCTTGGCCTTCTCGCGCAGCAGCAGGCCGGCGACGTCCGGGGTGTCGGACAGGGGGGTGACCGCCTCGTCGCGGCAGCGGGTGGCCACGGCCAGCACCGGGCCGTCCGGACGCCGGTCGACCAGCCGGAGCGACGGGAGCGGGGCGCTGCCCTCGAGGCGAGGGGGGGTCGTCCTGCGGGCGGGTGGCACGAAGGCCCTCCAGGGGGGCGGGGACGCGCGTCCCGCGCGGGAGGACGCCCGCGGCCGGTCACTCCGAGGAGCAACCGGCCGGGCGTCGTACGGGTGGGTGCTGCGGTACTAGGAGACGACGGCCTTGAGGGCGTCGCCCAGAGCGGTCGCCTCCTCGGCGTTCAACTCGACGACGAGTCGCCCGCCACCCTCGAGCGGGACGCGCATGACGATGCCGCGACCTTCCTTGGTGACCTCGAGCGGACCGTCGCCCGTCCGCGGCTTCATGGCCGCCATCGACAAACCTCCCAGGTAGGCGCACCGTCGCCGGCCGGCGACGGGCTGTGCACGTAGGGGCACAGTGTCCCACGCGACCGGCCCTGCCCGACGCGTCACCCCCGGCGGGCTGCGAGGCTGCACCCCCCGCACCGCTGCCGAGAGGTCCCCGCATGAGCCAGCCGACCGCGCCCGATCCCGTCCTGCTGACCACCGACGGCGCCGTCGCCACCGTCACGCTGAACCGCCCCGAGGGCATGAACGCGCTGACCGTGGCCGCCAAGACCGCGCTGCTCGCGGCACTGCAGGAGGTGCACGGCGACGAGTCGGTGCGCGCCGTCGTGCTGACCGGGAGCGGCCGCGCCTTCTGCGTCGGCCAGGACCTGCGTGAGCACGCCGCACTGCTCGAGGCCGGCGACCCGGCCCCGCTCGCGACCGTGCACGAGCACTACAACCCGATCGCCACCCTGCTCGCGACGATGCCCAAGCCGGTGGTCGCCGCCATCAACGGCACCGCCGCGGGCGCCGGGCTGGGCCTGGCCTGCGCCTGCGACTTCCGCATCGGAGCGACCGGGGCGCGCTACACGACGGCGTTCACGGGCATCGGGCTGACCGCCGACTCGGGGCTGTCCTGGTCGCTGCCGCGGCTCGTCGGGGCCGGACGGGCCACCGCGCTGCTGCTGCTGGCCGAGCCGTTCACGACCGAGCAGGCCCTGGAGATGGGCCTGCTCAACGCGGTCGTCCCGGCCGAGCAGGTGCTGCCCGCAGCGACCGAGCTCGCCACCCGGCTCGCCGCCGGGCCGACGGCGGCGTACGCCGCGGTCAAGCAGTCCGTCGCCTACGGCGCCACGGCCGGCTTCGTCGACGCTCTCGCCAAGGAGGACGAGCTGCAGACCCGGGTCGGGCGCAGCCTGGACCACCGGATGGCCGTGCAGGCGTTCCTGGCCAAGCAGCCGCCGGTGTTCCAGGGCCGCTAGGCCGCCCGGCGGGCGTAGCTGCCGGTCTCCACCCAGGTGGCGAAGCGGCGGAGCGAGAGCTGCACGCCGTAGGCGAACAGGGGCCGGAACAGCGACCATCCCAGGCGGCCCAGGCGCCCGAACGGCAGCTCGAGGTCCTCGCGCCAGACGAACGTCGACAGGCCGTCGCCGCGGGGCTCCACCTCGAAGGCACCGGTGCCCCGCACCAGTCGGCCGGTGTGCCGGACGTGGCAGGCCCGCGGCGGGTCCCAGCGGGTGATCCGCATGGTGTCGACCACGGCGAGCGGGCCCCAGCCGGTGCGGGCCGAGATCTCGCCGCCGACGCCTCGGCCGCCCTGGTGCGTGGCGACCACGGTCGTGCCGAGCATCCAGTCGCGCTGACCGGGCCAGTCGACCGCGCCGCTGAAGGTCTGGTCGGGGGTCGCGTCGACGTCGACGCGCAGAACGAGGGTGGCGGTCATTCCGGCATCGTCGCGCGGGACGGCGGGCAGCGCGACTCAGAGCGGGAGGGTGCTGCCCTCGCGGCCGGGCGAGGCGGCCGGCGCGGCGGCCGGCCCGGATCCCGTGACCGGCCCGGATCCCGTGACCGGCTCGGATCCCGCGACCGGCCCGGATCCCGTGACCGGCTGCGTCGTGCCCGCGCGCAACCGCTCGAGCTCGGCGTCCCGGGCCGCCAGCTCGCCGCTCAGGCGCTCCAGCACCGCGTCCACCTCGCTCATCCGGTAGCCCCGCGGCGCGAGCCCGAAGCGCACGCCGGCCACGTCCTCGGCCCGCAGCGGGCCGTCCGGCAGGTTCAGGTCGGCGGCGTCCGGCGGGGCCGGCCGCAGCTGCTCACCCTCCCGGGTGGCCAGGGCGGCGGCGAAGAACAGGGCGGCGAGCACGCCGAGGAAGGTGAGCACGGTCAGCACGCGGGCGAGTCTCCCACGACGCGGCCGGCACACCGGTCAGGTGCGCATCGGCCTCCTGACCGACAGGCGTGTGACCCTGATAGGACCCCCCGCTGCTGGAGATGCTCGTGCACCTGCGCTGCCTGCTCGTTCCCCTGCTCGCCGCCGCCCTGCTGCCGCTGTCCTCAGGGACGGCCAGCGCGGCGGGCCGCTCCGTGGCGGCAGACCGCGGGCAGGTGGTCGCGCTGGCGCAGGACGGGCTGACCGCGGACCGGGCCACCAGGACGTACGGGCAGCACGACGGCGCCCCGACGACCAAGGCCTGCTACGGCGAGGAGCAGCAGAGCCCGGCCGAGGGCACGGCGCTGGACGCCGCGCAGTACGGCGCCTTCTACGGCTGCCTGAGCGCCGGCGAGTGGCTGTTCCCCTTCACCACGTACGACGAGTTCACCTCGCCGCAGCTGCGCTCGGTGGATGTCCGGATCGACGCGGACGGCGACCCCAGAACGGGCTGCGGCGGCTTCGAGTGGGACGTCACGGGCTACTGGTCGGGTGCGCACGAGCGGCTGGAGGCGGCGGTCATGCGCGCGCCGACCTGCGAGGTCACCTCGTGGACCTACGCCGCGGCGGCCGACGTCCAGCGGCCGCCGGGAGCCCGGGATGTCGGGCTGCTGTTCCGCAACGCCGACATCGGCAATCCGAGCACGATCCGCTGGTACGCCGAGCTGTGGGCCACCTCCGACGACGCCCCGGAGCGGCTGCCGGCGACCGGCGCGCGCACCGAGTCCGGCTTTCTGGCGGCGTCCACGTCGTGCGGAACGGCCGGCACCCGGCGCTGGTACGCCAGCACCGACGAGGTGGAGGCGCTGCGGGCCGCCGGCGCGCGCGACCTGGCCGTCACCGGGACCGGACTGACCCGCTTCACGGGCGACCCGGTGCGCGCCCAGGCCGCGCTCAAGCGGGTCGACCCGCAGGCCGTCGTGCGCCCGGACGACGGCCTGCAGCTGGCCGCGGAGCCCCGCGACCCCGCGCTCGCGACGCAGTGGAACCTGGAGCAGGTGCGCGCCGCCGCGGCCTGGGGCGTCACGCGCGGCAGCCGCAGCATCGTCGTCGCCGTCATCGACACCGGCGCCGACTACACCCACCCGGACCTGCGCGGCAAGCTGACCGGCGGCTACGACGCCGTGCGCGGCTCCGCCATCACCGGTGGCAACGCCGACACCGTCGGGCACGGCACCGCGGTGGCCGGGGTGGTCGGCGCCAGCACCGACGACGACTACGGCCTCGCCTCGCTGGGCTGGAACACCCTGGTCATGCCGATCAAGGTCGACGACGACGCCGGTCAGCTGTCGACCAGCGCGGTCATCGACGCGATCCGCTACGCCGCCGATCAGGGCGCGAAGGTCCTCAACCTGAGCCTGGGCGGCTGCCAGCGCGACCCCCGGCTCAGCGAGGCGCTGCAGTACGCGATCAGCAAGGGCGCGCTCCCGGTCGCCGCCGCGGGCAACGAGGCGCTGGAGGGCAACCCGGTCGAGTACCCGGCGGCCGACCCGAACGTGCTGGGCGTGGGCGCCACCGCCCGGGACCAGACCCGGGCCCGCTACAGCAACTTCGGCCCGCAGGTCGACCTGGTGGCGCCGGGCGGCAACGCCGACGGCCGGCCGGAGGACGACCTGCCGGTGCTCCAGCGCGGCGGGGGCATCATGCGGGCGGCCGGCAGCAGCTTCTCCGCCCCGCTGGTCTCCGCCGCGGCAGCGCTCGTCCTGGCCCACGACGGCACCCTCGGCCCGGCCGAGGTCGCCTCCCGGCTGGT
>JAOPWI010000036.1 GCA_025965755.1 Frankiales bacterium
GGCAGCCCGCGCGGCAGCCGGCCGCCCGGCAGCACGGCCTTCCGGCCGCCCAGGCCCCAGATGCCCTCGTAGACCTGGCGGACCATCGGCGCCGCGGTCGAGCCGCCGGTGCCGCCCTGGGAGATCATGCCGACCACGACGAGCTGCGGATCCTCCGCCGGCGCGAAGGACGCGAACCACGCGGTGTCCTGCTTGCGGTCGACCTGCCCGGTGCCGGTCTTGCCGGCGACCGCCAGGCCGAGCCCGGCAAAGGCGCCGCGGGCCGTGCCACCCGGCTCGCTGGTCACGCCGCGCAGGGCGTCGCGCAGCTGCGCGAGCACCGCCGGATCGACCGGGACCTTGCCGCGCAGGGTCGGCGCGATCTCGCGCACGGTCCTGCCGTCGGGCGACAGCAGCGCACGCCCGACGGTCGGGCGCAGCACCTTGCCGCCGTTGGCGATCGTCGCGTAGACGCTGGCCAGCTGCAGCGGCGTCAGCAGCGTCTCGCCCTGGCCGATGGCGAAGTTGGCCGCCTGCCCGCCGTTGAACTTGTCACCGTCGACGCACGCCTCGGCGTTGCGCCGGCGCCGCAGGTCGTCAAAGGCCGGGTTCTGCGCGCCCTTGCAGAAGTCGTCCTTGAGGCCGTTCCAGTACTGCTTGCGCCAGTCCCGCGTCGGGATGAGCCCCCTGCTCTCCCCCGGCAGGTCGATGCCGGTGCGGGTGCCCAGTCCGAACCGGGTGGCCATGGTGATCATGGGGTCCTTGGGCTTGGCCACCGGCCGGTTGCCGCCGTCACGCAGCCAGGCGTCGTAGGCGAACTTGTAGAAGTTGGTGTCGCAGGACTTCACGATGGCGGCGCGCAGGGTGAGCGCGCCCTGGCTGCGGCCCTCGAAGTTCTTCTTGCCACCGAGGGGGGCGTACGCGCCCGGGCAGTCGGTCACCGTGTCGAACGTCGTCTGGCCGTTGGCGACGGTGGCCAGCGCCGACACGGCCTTGAAGGTGGAGGCCGGCGCGTAGCCGCCCTGCGTCGCGCGGAACAGCAGCGCCTGCCCGTTCGCCTCGTCGGTGAGGGCGGCGTACTCCTTGGAGGAGATTCCGCCGGTGAAGCTGGTGGGGTCGTACGACGGGTAGCTGGCCAGCGCGACCACCCGGCCCGTCTTGGCCTCCATCACGACGAGGGAGCCGGAGTCGGCGACGGTCGCGCCGCCCCGGTAGTACGGGCGGCTGCGCGCGGTGAGGATGGCCCGCTCCAGCGCCTGCTCGGCGACCGCCTGCACGCCGGCGTGCAGTGACAGGACCAGCTTGTCGCCCGGCCGTGCGGCGGTCTCGCTCTGCGTGCCGGTCACCGTGCCGACGTGGTCGACGAGCAGCTCCTGCACGCCGTCCCGGCCGCGCAGCTCCCGCTCGTACGTCGCCTCGACGCCGGCCCGGCCGATGAGCGCCGTCGGCTGCACGTCGGCGTACTGCGGCAGCGACGTCTCCGGCTGGCTGATCGGCCCGAGATAGCCGAGCACGTGCGCGGCCCGCCGGCGGTCGCTGCTGGGGTACTCGCGCACCGCGGCGAACTCCGCGGTGACGCCCGGAAAGTCCTCGCGGTGCTCCTGCACGGCGAGCACCTTGCGCAGCGCCTCGGGGTCGCGGGCGTCGTACTCCTGCACCGGCACGGGCTGGTACGGCGAGCCGCGCCAGCACGGGTCGGCGGCGCCGCCCCCGCACGGAGTGATCTGCCTGGCGAGCAGCTCGGGCTTGGCGCCGAGCACCGTGCCGAGCCGGGCGAGCACCGCCTTGCCGCGGTCGGGCTCGCGCTGCAGCAGCGCCCGGTTGACCGACACGACCAGCGCCGTGCGGTTGCGCACCAGCTGCGCACCGGCCGCGTCGAAGATCTCGCCGCGCGGGGCCGGCGTGACGACCTCGCGCACCCGGTTGGCGCTGGCGGCCTCGGCGTAGTCCTCGCCGTCGAGCACCTGCAGGTACCAGAGCCGGCCGAGCAGGGTGGCCAGCAGCGACAGCACGAGCACCTGCAGAACGAACAGCCGCAGAGGCGAGCGGTCGCTCATGCGGCCATCACCTGTCGGCCTCCCTCGTACGGCGCGGGGCGGGTCCGGCGGCCTGCTCGCGTCGGTCGTTCACCGCCGCGCGGCGTCCGGCTCGACCCGTCGGACGAGGGCCGCGACGACCGGCACGACGAACGGTGTCAGGACCACAGCGTAGGGGACCGAGGACACCAGCGACCTGCCGACAGCGGCCCCGGTGACCCTCGCGTCACCGAGCAGCGCACCCACCCCGGCGTAGAGCAGCACCGCCCCCACGGCGCCCGCCGCGACGGCCGCGAACGGCAGCAGGGTCGAGCGCTCGGTGTCGTCGTGGACGAGGCCGGCGACGTACCCGACGACGGCGTAGGCCAGGGCCAGCCGGCCCAGCTGGTGGTCCGCGGCGAGGTCCGCGGCCAGGCCCGCGACGAAGCCGGTGACCAGGCCGGACAGCTGCCCCTCGGCCAGGGCGAAGGCGACGACCAGCACCACCAGCAGGTCCGGCGCCGCGCCCGGCAGCGGAAGCACCGTCAGCACGGCGGTCTGGAGCAGCAGCGCCGCGAGAACGGTGACCATGCCGAGCACGAAGCGCGGCCCGCTCACGACCGCACCGGCGTGCGCGGCGCCATCCGGGCCGGGCCGACGACCACGCCGACGAGGTCCAGCGACGACACGTCGACGAACGGGTCGACCCGCGTCGTCCGGGTCAGGGTGCGCGCCCCGCCGACCACCCGCGTCACCCGGCCGACCGGCACGTCGGGCACGAAGGTGTCGGACTGGGTGGTCGCCAGGACATCGCCGGGGCGCACCTGGGCGTCCTGGTCGATGAGCTCGTACTGCATCCCGGAGCTGCCCAGGCCGGACGCCAGCCCGACCCCGCCGAGCCGCTGCAGGCGCGCGCCGACCGTGAACGTCGGGTCCAGGAGCAGCACCACCACGGTGGTGAACGGGCTGACCCGCTTGGTGCGCCCGACCAGCCCGTCGCCGGTGAGGACGGTCTGCCCGGGCTTCACGCCGTCCCGGCTGCCGGCGTCCAGGGTGGCGGTCCACTCGAAGCCGAGCGCCGAGCCGACCGAGACCACCCGCGCCGGGATGACGGCGTACTGCCCGACCGGCCGCAGCTGGAGCAGCTTCTTGAGCTCGGCGTCGCTGCGACGCAGGCCGTCGGTCTCGCGGAGCAGCGCGCGCAGCCGGGCGTTCTCCCGCTCCAGCCGCCGGTTGTCCTCCTGGTAGCGGCCGAGCCGGGGCAGGCCGCCCAGGGCGTTGCCGACCGAACGGGCCGCACCCCCGACCGTCCGCTGTGCCGGGCCGAACACCGTGTCGCTCCCCCGGCGCAGCGCGTCGAACGGCGACCCCTCGCCGGCGCGGTAGTCGATGGCGGTGAGGGTGAAGGCGGTGAGGACCAGCAGAGCGAGCAGCAGGCGCAGGCGGGGGCCGCGCACCGCGCGGCTAGCGGCGCGGCTCGGAGATGAGGACCTGCTGGAGGGCCTCGAACTCCTCGACGCACTTGCCCGAGCCGATCGCCACCGAGTGGAGCGGGTTGTCGGTGATGTGCACAGGCATGTTCGTCTCGTGCTTGAGCCGCTCGTCCAGGCCGCGGAGCAGGGCGCCACCGCCGGTCAGGACGATGCCGCGGTCCATGATGTCGCCCGCCAGCTCCGGCGGGCAGGTGTCCAGGGTCGTCTTGACCGCGTCGACGATGCGGTTGACCGGCTCCTCGATGGCCTTGCGGATCTCCTCGGCGCTGACCACGATCGTCTTGGGCAGGCCGCTGACCAGGTCGCGGCCGCGGATCTCGGCGTGCGGCTCGTCAGGCATCGGGAACGCCGACCCGATGGCCATCTTGATGTCCTCCGCGGTGCGCTCGCCGAGCATCAGCGAGTACTCCTTCTTCACGTACGAGATGATCGACTGGTCGAGCTCGTCGCCGCCGGTGCGGATGGACTGGCTGGTGACGATGCCGCCCAGGGAGATGACCGCGACCTCGGTCGTTCCACCGCCGATGTCCACCACCATGTTGCCGGTCGGCTCGTGCACCGGCAGGCCGGCGCCGATGGCCGCGGCCATCGGCTCCTCGATGATGTAGACCTTGCGCGCGCCGGCCTGGTAGCCGGCGTCCTTGACCGCGCGCTGCTCCACGCCGGTGATGCCACTCGGCACGCAGATGACGATCCGCGGCTTGGCGAAGTGGCGGCGCTTGTGCACCTTCTGGATGAAGTAGCGGAGCATCCGCTCCGTGGTGTCGAAGTCGGCGATGACGCCGTCCTTGAGCGGGCGGATCGCCACGATGTTGCCGGGCGTGCGGCCGATCATGCGCTTGGCCTCGGTGCCCACGGCGAGGATGCCGGTCGTCTGGGTGTTGATCGCCACCACGCTCGGCTCGTTGAGCACGACCCCGCGGCCGCGCACGTAGACGAGCGTGTTGGCCGTGCCCAGGTCGACGGCCATGTCGCGCCCGAGAAAGGACAGGGACTTCGATCGCGGCATGGAGCGGGGCCTTCCGGTTGCGCAGTTCGCGGTCTTGCCGAGCACCCCCGGGTGCCGGAGCAGAGCGACCGGGGCGGTGCCGTCATCCTAGCGGCGCGCCGGCCGTCTTCCGGGGAGCGCGGCGCCGGTCGCGATCGGGGAGCGCACCGAACGAGCCGCCCCCGGCGAACGTCGCGGGGGCGGCTCGGGCGAGCGCATCAGGGAACCGACTAGAGCTGGGGGAAGAACAGCCCGATCTCGCGGGCGGCCGACTCCGGCGAGTCCGACCCGTGGACCAGGTTCTCGCCGATCTCCAGGGCGTAGTCGCCGCGGATCGAGCCGGGCGTGGCCTCGACCGGGTTCGTGACGCCCATGAGGCGGCGCGTGCCGGTGACGGCGTTGGGGCCCTCGACGACCAGCGCGACGAGCGGACCGCCGGTGATGAACTCGACGAGCTCGCCGAAGAACGGGCGCTCGCGGTGCTCGCCGTAGTGGTTCTCGGCCGTCTCCCGGTCCAGGGTGCGCAGCTCCATGGCGACGAGCGTGAGGCCCTTCTGCTCCAGCCGGCTGATGACCTCGCCGGCGAGGCCACGGCGGACGCCGTCGGGCTTGACGAGGACGAGGGTGCGCTCGGTGGCCACGGTGCAGGTACTCCTACGAGGTCGGGGGCGGAGCCCTGGACGCTACCGGGCCTTCAGCAGCAGCCGCGCCTCGCCGGCCGTCACGACCGAGCCGGTGACCAGCACCCCGGCGGTGCCGAAGTCGTCGCCGTCCTCGGCCAGGGTGACCGCGCTGTCCAGCGCGTCGTCGAGCCGGTCCTCGACGCTGACCCGGTCCTCGCCGAAGATCTCGAGCGCGAGCTGGTGCAGGTCGTCCACCGGCAGCGCCCGCGGCGAGCCGTTCTGGGTGACGACGACGGCGGCCAGCGCCGGCTCGAGCACCTCGAGCAGGCCGCGCACGTCCTTGTCGCCGAGCACGGCCAGCACGCCGACCAGCCGGGTGAAGCGGAACGCGTCCGCCAGCGCAGCCACCGTCGCCTCCATGCCGGCCCGGTTGTGCGAGGCGTCGACCAGCACGGTCGGCGAGGTGCGCACCACCTCGAGCCGACCCGGCGCCGTCGCGTCGACGAAGCCCTCGCGCACCGCCTCCGGGTCGAGCGCCCCGGCGCCGCCGAGGAACGCCTCGACCGCCGCGAGCGCCGCCGCCGCGTTGGCCGCCATGTGCGGCCCGTGCAGCGGCAGGAACACGTCCTCGTAGGTCCCGGCCAGTCCCTGCAGCGTCAGCAGCTGCCCACCGACGGCGGTGCGCCGCTCGAGCACGCCGAACTCCAGCCCCTCGCGGGCCACGGTGGCGCCCTTCTCGAGCGCCCGGCGCAGGAGCACCTCGGCGGCCTCGGGCGGCTGGGCGGCCAGCACCACGGTGGCGCCCTCGTGGATGATCCCGGCCTTCTCGGTGGCGATCTCGGCCAGCGTGGTGCCCAGCAGCGGCACGTGGTCCAGGCCGATCGGCGTGATGACGCACGTCTTGGCCTGCACGACGTTGGTCGCGTCCCAGCTGCCGCCGAGCCCGACCTCGAGCACCGCCACGTCGACCGGCGCGTCGGCGAACACCGCGAACGCCATCCCGGTCAGCACCTCGAAGAACGTCATGGGCACCGGCGAGCGGCTGTCGACGAGCTCGACGAACGGCCGCAGCTCGTCGTACGCCGCGACGAACCGCTCCTCCTCGACCGGCTGGCCGTCCAGGCTGATCCGCTCCGTGACGTGCTCCAGGTGCGGGCTGGTGTAGCGGCCTGGGCGCAGGCCGAACGCGCGCAGCAGCCCGTCGATCATCCGGGCGGTGCTGGTCTTGCCGTTGGTGCCCGTCAGGTGGATCGACGGGTAGGCCTTCTGCGGGTCGCCCAGCAGGTGGCAGAGCAGGGTGATGCGGTCCAGGTCCGGCACCATCTTGTCCTCGGCCGGATAGCGCGTGGCCAGGTCCGCCAGGACCCGCTGCAGCGTCACGCGGCCACCTCGGGGGCCAGCTCGACCTCGATGCCCGGCTCACCCTCCTCGAACAGCAGCTCGCCGACCACCACGCCGGCGTTGCGCAGGTCGGCCTCGGCCTGGCGGACGAGCGCGATCCGCTCCGCGGTGTCCCGCACGACCAGCCGGGAGACCTCCGCGCGCATGGAGCGCTTCTCGGTGCTCTTGGCCTTGCGCACCTGCGTCAGCACCTCACCGGCGATGTCCAGCAGCGAGGGCTCGCCGTCGGCGGTGAGCTCGTCCACGGTCGGCCAGGTCGCGCGGTGCACGGAACCCTCGCGCCACCAGGACCAGACCTCCTCGGTCGCGAACGGCAGCACCGGTGCGAACAGCCGCAGCAGGGTGTCCAGCGCGAGCCGCAGCGCCCGGCTGGCGCTCGCCGCCTCGGGGCCCTCCCCGTACGCGCGGTTCTTCACCAGCTCGACGTAGTCGTCGCAGAACGTCCAGAAGAACGCCTCGGTCCGCTCCAGCGCACGCGCCGGGTCGTAGGCCTCGTACGCCGTCGTGGCCTCGGCGACCACCTGCGCGAGGCGGGCCAGCAGCGCGCGGTCGACCGCCTCGGTCACCGGGCCGTCCTCCACGGCCGGGATGCCGAGGGCGAACTTGCTGGCGTTGAGCAGCTTCACCGCGAGGCGCCGGCCGACCTTCATCTGGCCCTCGTCGAAGGCGGTGTCGGTGCCCGGTCGCGCGCTGGCCGCCCAGTAGCGCACGGCGTCGCTGCCGTACTGCTCGAGCAGGCCGAGGGGCGTCACCACGTTGCCCTTGCTCTTGCTCATCTTCTTGCGGTCGGGGTCCAGGATCCAGCCCGACAGCGCGGCATGGGTCCACGGCACGGAGCCGTGCTCGTGGTGGCTGCGGACCATCGTGGAGAACAGCCAGGTCCGGATGATGTCGTGGCCCTGCGGCCGCATGTCGTACGGGAAGACCCGCGCGAACAGGTCGGGGTCGTCCTCCCACCGGCCGGCGATCTGCGGGCTGAGCGAGCTGGTGGCCCAGGTGTCCATGATGTCGGGGTCGGCGGTGAAGCCGCCCGGCTGGTTGCGCTGGCTCTCGTCGTAGCCGTCGGGCACGTCGCTGGTCGGGTCCACCGGCAGGGCGCTCTCCGGCGGCAGGAGCGGGTTGTCGTGGTCCGGCTCGCCGGCCTCGTCGAGGGCGTACCAGAGCGGCAGCGGCACGCCGAAGAACCGCTGGCGGCTGACCAGCCAGTCGCCGTTGAGGCCGCCGACCCAGTTCTCGTACCGCGAGCGCATGAAGCCCGGGTGCCAGCTGAGCTCGCGCCCACGCTCGATCAGCGCGTCGCGCAGGTCGCCGTCGCGGCCGCCGTTGCGGATGTACCACTGCCGGCTCGTGACCACCTCGAGCGGGCGGTCGCCCTTCTCGTAGAACTTCACCGGGTGGGTGATCGGTCGCGGATCGCCGACCAGGTCACCGGACTCCGCCAGCAGCTCCACGATGCGCTTCTGCGCCTGCTTCACCGTCTTGCCGGCCAGCTCGGCGTACGGCGCGGCGGCCACGCCCTGCGGCGGCACCGGCAGCAGGCGGCCGTCACGGCCGACGATGCTGCGCACCGGCAGGTCCAGCTCCCGCCACCACGTGACGTCGGTGGTGTCGCCGAAGGTGCAGATCATCGCCATGCCGGACCCCTTCTCGGGGTCGGCCAGCTCGTGCGCCCGCACGGGGACTCGGACGCCGAACAGTGGCGTCGTCACGGTCGTGCCGAACAGCGACTGGTAGCGCGCGTCGTCCGGGTGCGCCACCAGGGCCACGCAGGCCGGCAGCAGTTCGGGGCGGGTGGTCTCGATGAAGACCTTCTCGCCGTCCGCCCTGTCGAACCCGAGGCGGTGGTAGGCGCCGGGCTGCTCGCGGTCCTCGAGCTCGGCCTGGGCCACGGCCGTCTTGAAGTCCACGTCCCACAGGGTCGGGGCCTCCTGCGCGTACGCCTCGCCGCGGGCCAGGTTGCGCAGGAACGCGCGCTGCGCCACCCGGCGGCTGCGGTCGTCGATGGTGGCGTACTGGTGCTGCCAGTCGACCGACAGGCCGAGGTAGCGGAAGACCCGCTCGAACGCCTTCTCGTCCTCGGCGGTCAGGACGTGGCACAGGTCGACGAAGTTGCGTCGGCTGATGCTGACCTGCTGGACGCCCTTCTTGAGGTTGCCGGCGTCTGCCGGCGGCGCGTACGACGGGTCGTACGGCTGGCTCGGGTCGCAGCGCACGCCGTAGTAGTTCTGCACCCGGCGCTCGGTCGGCAGGCCGTTGTCGTCCCAGCCCATCGGATAGAAGACCTGCTTGCCGCGCATGCGCTGGTAGCGGGCCACCAGGTCGGTGTGGGTGTAGCTGAAGACGTGGCCGACGTGCAGGCTGCCGGAGGCCGTCGGCGGCGGCGTGTCGACGGAGAAGACCTCCGCGCGCGCGGCGCTGCGGTCGAAGCGGTAGGTGCCGTCCGCCTCCCAGACGCCGTCCCACCGCTCCTCGAGGCCGTCGAGGGTCGGGCGGTCGGGCATGGGGCGCTTCTCGGTCACAGGCCGAGTCTAGGGAAGCGCCTCCAGCGCATTGCTTACGCTGCGGCCGTGGAGATCACTCGCACCGACGTCAAGCTCGAGGACACCTGGGCGTACGGCGCCGGCATCCTGCACGGGGGCTGGCTCCTCGAGCAGCTCGCCGGCGCGGCGCTGGAGCGCACGGCGCAGCCGCATCCGCTGGTGGTGAGCGCGCATTACCTCGCGGTCCCGCGCATCGGCGTGGCCACGCTGGTCGTCGAGCCGCTGCGCGAGGGCCGCTCGGTGTCCAGCCTGCGGGCCCGGTTCGAGCAGGAGGGCAAGCCCAAGGTCGAGGCCATCGTGTCCACCGGCACGCTGCCCCCCGGCGGGGCGCCCGCGCTGGTGAGGGACGCGGCGCCGCCGGTGCTGCCCCCGGTCGAGGAGTGCCTGGAGAACCAGGGCATGCCGGGGTTCCGCAACGGCATCACCGAGCAGCTCGAGGTGCGGCTCGACCCGGCGACCGCCGGCTTCCTGTCGGGCACGCCCACCGGTTCCGCCGAGGTCCGCGGGTACATCCGCTCCCGCGACGGCCGCGAGCCCGACCCGCTGCTCCTGCTGACGATCGCCGACGCCCTGCCGCCGGTCACCTTCGAGATGGGCGTCGAGGGATGGGCCCCGACCATCGAGCTCACCGTCATGCTCCGCGCCCTTCCTGCGCCGGGGTGGCTGCGGTGCGTTCAGCGGGCCCGCCTGGTGCAGGGCGGCTGGCTGGACGAGGAGTGCGAGATCTGGGACAGCGCCGGCCACCTGGTCGCGCAGGCGCGGCAGCTGGCGGCGTACAAGGTCCCCGCGTGACCACGCTGGACATCGACCCGACCTGGTGCGTCGGGACCAAGGCGCACGGCGGCTATCTGCTGTCCTCGATCGTCGGTCCGGCGCTCGACGAGGCGCACCCGCATCCCATGGCGGTCAGCGCGCACTACCTGTCCTCCCCCGACGCCGGCAGCGCCGAGCTGGAGATCGAGCGGGTACGCACCGGCCGGCGGGTCGCCTCCTCGCGGCTGCGGCTGGCCCAGAACGGCAAGCCCTGCGTCGAGGTCCTGCTGACCGCGGGCAAGTACGACGCGGACGCCGAGCCCTACTGGACCACCGGCGAGGCGCCGGTGCTCCCGCCGGTCGAGGACTGCCTGCGGGCCGAGGCCCGGCGGCGCGACGGGGTGACCGTCGGCTTTCTGAACCATGTCGACATGCGGATGGACCCCGAGACGGTCGGCTACGCCACCGGCTCGCCGCACGGCAAGGCGATGAACCAGGCCTGGCTGCGCCGCGACGACGGTGGTGACCCGACCCTGCTGGACCTGCTGATCTTCGCCGACTCGCTGCCGCCGGTGACCTTCGACCTCGGGCTGATCGGCTGGGTGCCGACCGTCGAGCTCACCGTGCTGGTGCGCGGGTTGCCCGCACCGGGCTGGTGCCGGGCGGTTCAGCGGGCCCGGCTGCTGCAGGACGGCTGGCTGGACGAGGAGTGCGAGGTGTGGGACTCGGCCGGCCGGCTGGTCGTTCAGGCCCGCCAGCTGGCCGGCTACCGGCTGGACTGAGCCGGCGCCGGACCCCCGCGGGGGCCGGCGCCGTCGCGCAGGTGCGCGGACCTAGGCGGACTTCTCCCGGCGCTCGCGACCCCGGGCCGGGGTGGCGGCATCGCGCGGCACCAGCGTCGGGTTGACGTGCTCGAGGACGACCTCGCGGGTGATCACGCAGGTGGCGACGTCGCCGCGGCTCGGGATGTCGTACATCACCGAGAGCAGCACCTCCTCCATGATCGCGCGCAGGCCACGGGCGCCGGTGCCGCGCAGGATCGCCTGGTCCGCGATGGCCTCGAGGGCGTCGTCGGTGAACTCGAGGTCCACGCCGTCGAGCTCGAACAGCTTGCGGTACTGGCGGATGAGCGCGTTCTTCGGCTCGGTGAGGATCCGGATCAGCGCGATGCGGTCCAGGTTGTGCACGCTGGTCAGCACCGGCAGGCGCCCGATGAACTCCGGAATCATCCCGTACTTGAGCAGGTCCTCGGGCATGGCCTCGCCGAAGACATCGCCCTTGTCGACCTCGTGCTTGCTGTGGAGCACCGAGCCGAAGCCGATCGCCTTCTTGCCGATGCGGGCCTCGATGACCTTGTCGAGACCGGCGAAGGCGCCACCGACGATGAACAGCACGTTCGTCGTGTCGATCTGGATGAACTCCTGGTGCGGGTGCTTGCGGCCGCCCTGCGGCGGCACCGAGGCCGTGGTGCCCTCGAGGATCTTCAGCAGCGCCTGCTGGACGCCCTCGCCGGAGACGTCGCGCGTGATCGACGGGTTCTCGCTCTTGCGAGCGATCTTGTCGACCTCATCGATGTAGATGATCCCGGTCTCGGCCTTTTTGACGTCGTAGTCGGCCGCCTGGATCAGCTTGAGCAGGATGTTCTCGACGTCCTCGCCGACGTAGCCGGCCTCCGTGAGCGCGGTGGCGTCAGCGATCGCGAACGGGACGTTGAGCATCTTGGCCAGCGTCTGCGCCAGCAGCGTCTTGCCGCAGCCGGTCGGGCCCAGCAGCAGGATGTTGCTCTTCTGCAGCTCGACCGGGTCCTTGTCGTTGCTGCCGGCCTGGATACGCTTGTAGTGGTTGTAGACGGCGACGGCGAGGGTCCGCTTGGCGGTCTCCTGGCCGATCACGTAGCCATCGAGGAAGTCGTAGATCTCACGCGGCTTGGGAAGCTCGTCCCACTTGAGCTCGGAGCTCTCGGAGAGCTCCTCCTCGATGATCTCGTTGCACAGGTCGATGCACTCGTCGCAGATGTACACGCCCGGACCGGCGATCAGCTTCTTGACCTGCTTCTGCGACTTGCCGCAGAACGAGCACTTCAGCAGGTCGCCACCGTCACCGATGCGTGCCACCGCTACCTCGTCCCTGTCTTGGTCCGGTCCGGTCGACGACCGGGCCGCTTCCCTACCTCGACGGTACCGCCGAGACGCCCTGCCCGGAACGCCTCTCGCGACGTTCCTCGAACTATCGGTCGCTCCGCCCTCGGACCCGAGGGTTTCCGCCAAGGGCGGAGCGACCGGCGTCCCTAACGCCCGGCTGCGCCCAGCGAAGCGATCTTGCGGGTGCTGACGACCTCGTCGATGAGGCCGTACGCGACGGCCTCCTCAGCGGTGAGGATCTTGTCGCGCTCGATGTCCTTGCGGATCAGGGCGGCGTCGCGACCGGTGTGGTTGGCGAGCATCTGCTCGAGCAGGTCACGCATGCGCAGGATCTCGCGAGCCTGGATCTCGATGTCGCTGGACTGGCCCTCGCCACCGCCTGAGGGCTGGTGGATCAGCACGCGGGCGTGCTGGAGGGCGAGGCGCTTGCCCTTGGTGCCGGCGGCCAGCAGGACCGCGGCGGCCGAGGCGGCCTGACCCATGCAGATGGTCTGGATCTCGGGCTTGACGAACTGCATCGTGTCGTAGATCGCGGTCAGGGCCGTGAAGGACCCGCCGGGCGAGTTGATGTAGATCGAGATGTCGCGGTCCGGGTCCTCGGACTCGAGGTGAAGCAGCTGCGCCATGACGACGTTGGCGACACCGTCGTCGATCGGCGTGCCCAGGAAGATGATGCGCTCCTTGAGCAG
>JAOPWI010000050.1 GCA_025965755.1 Frankiales bacterium
GTTCCGTCGCGCCTGCTGCCCGCCCAGCTGCCCGGCCGGCCGGACGCTGCTCCGCGCTCCGGTGCCGCCCTCCGCCCGCCCGGCCGTGCTCCTCCCGCTCCCGCAGGTACCTGAGCCGTCCCCGCCGTCCCGCGCGCCCGCGCGGCCCTCCTGCTGGAGCCCCCTTGTCCTCCCGTGCCGTTCTCTGGCGCGCGCTGCTCGCGCTCGCCGTCCTCGTTCTGTCCGCCTACTACGCCCTCGACCGCCCCGCCAAGCTCGGTCTCGACCTGCGGGGCGGCACCCAGATCGTCCTGGAGACCCAGGACTCGCCGACCGCCCGCGCCAACGCGGAGTCGACCGACCGCGCCGTCGAGGTGCTGCGCCGCCGCGTCGACGCCCTCGGCGTCTCCGAGCCCTCGCTCACCCGCTCCGGGGAGCGCCGGATCATCGTCGAGCTGCCCGGCCTGCAGGACCCGCGGCAGGCCTCCGCGCTCATCGGCCGCACCGCGCAGCTGACCTTCCACCCGGTTCTGGCCGCGGACCCGGCCGCCCCGGCGAAGGACGTGGCCACGCGCACCGTCGACACGTCCAAGCCGCTGGCGCTGCCCGACGACTCCGGCGCGGGCACGCTGCAGCTCGGGCCCGCCGCGCTGACCGGCGAGGGCGTCAGCGGGGCGACGGGGGAGCTCGACCCGCAGTTCGGCACCGCCTGGAACGTCGCGGTGCAGTTCAAGGGCACCGGCTCGCAGGCCTGGGACAAGCTGACGGCGGCCGCCGCCTGCCAGCCGCCGGGTGACCCGAAGCGCCGCGTCGCGATCGTGCTCGACGGCGCGGTCATCTCCTCGCCGCAGGTCGACCCGTCGGTGCAGTGCGGCGTCGGCATCGTCGGCGGCACCACGCAGATCACCGGCGACTTCACCCGCGAGGAGGCGCAGGACCTCGCCGCGCTCGTGCAGGGCGGCGCGCTGCCCGTACCCGTGGAGATCATCGAGCAGCGGGTCGTCGGCCCGACGCTGGGCGCCGAGGCGATCGACGCGAGCGTCGCCGCCGGCGTCATCGGCCTGAGCCTGACCGGCCTGTTCCTCATCATCGTCTACCGCCTGGTCGGCCTGCTGGCGACCGTCGGCCTGGCGTCGTACGGCCTGATCTCCTACGGCGCGCTGGTCGCCCTGGGCGCGACCCTCACCCTGCCGGGCCTGGCCGGCCTGCTGCTGTCGGCCGGCCTGGCCATCGACGCGAACGTGCTCGTGTTCGAGCGGGCCCGCGAGGAGCAGGCGGCCGGTCACAAGCGCGGCCTGCCCGGCGCGCTGCGCGAGGGCTACAACCGCGCCTGGAGCGCGATCGCCGACTCCAACGCGACGACCCTGCTCGCCGCCGGCCTGCTGTTCCTGCTGGCCAGCGGCCCGGTGCGCGGCTTCGGCGTCACGCTGTGCATCGGCGTGCTCGCCTCGATGGTCTCGGCCCTGGTCGTGACCCGGGCGTTCACCGACCTGGTGATGCCGCGCCGCGTCGTGCAGGCGCACCCGCGGGTCAGCGGCCTGGCCTCGCTCGGTCGGTTCCGCGAGTGGCTGCAGCGGCACAACCCCGACCTCATGCGCTGGCGCCGCCGCTTCCTGGCCGTGTCGCTGCTGGCGGTCGTTCTCGCCACGGCGGGCATCTTCGTGCGCGGGGTGGAGCTGGGCGTGGAGTTCACCGGCGGCCGGCTGGTCGAGTACTCCACCGCTCAGCCGGTCTCGGCCGAGCAGGCGCGCGAGGCGGTCGCGGACGCCGGCTTCCCGCGGGCGGTCGTGCAGCGCTCCGGCGACGACGACATCACCGTCCGCACCGGGGACCTGTCCGACGACGAGGAGCGGATCATCCGCGCGGCCGTGGCCGAGGTCGGAGGGGCGGTCGACCTGCAGCGCGACGAGCTGATCGGGCCGTCGCTCGGCGACGAGCTGCGCACCAAGGCGCTGCTCGCGCTGGGGGTGGCGCTGGCCGCCCAGCTGCTCTACCTGGCGGCCCGCTTCCGCTGGACCTTCGGCGCCGGGGCGGTGATCGCGATGCTGCACGACGTGCTGCTCGTGGTCGGCATCTTCGCCTGGCTCGGCAAGCCGCTCGACGGGGTGTTCCTCGCCGCCGCGCTGACCATCATCGGCGTGTCGATCAACGACAGCATCGTCACGCTCGACCGCGTGCGGGAGATCTGGACCAAGCAGCGCCGGACGCCGCTGGCCGCGGTCTGCAACGACGCGATCCTGCAGACGGCGCCGCGCACGATCAACACCGGACTGGGCGCGATGTTCATCCTGGCGACCCTCACGCTGCTCGGTGGCGACTCGCTCACCGACTTCGCGCTGGCCCTGCTCATCGGCCTGGTCGTGGGCACCTGGTCCTCCGCGTTCACCGCTCTGCCGCTGGTCATCGCCTTCGAGGGCCGGCGCAGCGCGCCGCCGCCCATGCCCAAGGTGGCGCCAGCGCGTCCGAGCGGCCGGGCTGGGACAGTGCGCGAGTCCGGCGCGGTGATCTAGGGATGGAGGGGACGTGGACGAGCACCTGAACCTGCTCCTCCTGCTCTCCTTCGTTCTGCTGCTCGTCGCGGTGCTGGCGGTGCGGGTCTCGGCCCGCACCGGCCTGCCCTCGCTGCTGCTCTATCTGGCCATCGGGCTGGCGGTCGGTGAGGCCGGCCTGGGCCTGCAGTTCGAGGACTACGAGCTCACCCTGGACCTCGGGTACATCGCGCTGGCGGTGATCCTGGCCGAGGGCGGGCTCACCACCCGGTGGCAGACGGTCCGGCCGGCGCTGCCGCTGGCCATCGCGCTGTCCACCATCGGCGTGCTGGCCAGCGTCGCGGTCATCGCGGCCGTCGGCCACCTGCTGCTCGGCCTGGAGCTGCGGACGGCCGTGGTGCTCGGCGGCGTGCTCGCGTCCACGGACGCGGCCGCGGTGTTCAGCGTGCTGCGCAAGCTGCCGCTGAACGGGCGCATCCGCGCGGTCCTGGAGGCCGAGTCGGGGCTCAACGACGCCCCGGTGGTGGTGCTCGTCGCGCTCGCCTCGTCCGACGCCTGGGGCAGCACCGGCGTGCTCGAGCTGATCGCGGTGGTGCTCTACGAGCTGCTCGCCGGCGCGGTCATCGGGCTCGTCGTCGGCCGGGTCGGGCGGTCGCTGCTGTCCCGCGTCGCGCTGCCCAGCGCCGGCCTCTATCCGGTGGCCACCGTCGGCCTGGTGCTGCTGGCGTTCACCATCGGCAACGCGCTGCACGCCAGCGGCTTTCTCGCCGTCTACCTGGCCGGCCTGGTGTTCGGCAACGCGGCGCTGCCGCACCGCCGGGCCGTGCTCGGCTTCGCCGGGTCCCTGGCCCTGCTCGCCGAGGTCGGCCTGTTCGTGCTGCTCGGCCTGCTCGTCTCGCCCGGGCGGCTGCCCGGCGCGGTCGGGCTGGCCCTGGTCATCGGCGCGGCGGCCACCTTCGTCGCCCGGCCCCTCGGGGTGGCGCTGTCCTCGCTGCCGTTCCGGCTGCCCTGGCGCCAGCAGGTCTTCCTGTCCTGGGCCGGCCTGCGGGGCGCCGTGCCGATCGTGCTCACCACCATCCCCGTGACCGAGGGCCTGCCCGGCGCGGAGCGGATCGTCGACGTCGTGTTCGTGCTCGTCGTCGTCTACACGCTGCTGCAGGCGCCGACCCTGCCGCTGGCCGGGCGGCTGCTCGGGGTGGTCGAGCGCGGCCAGATCGGCGAGCTCGAGGTCGAGACGGCGCCGCTGGAGCAGATGGGCGCCGACCTGCTCCAGCTGGTCGTGCCGGAGGGCAGCCGCCTGCACGGCGTCTACGTCGAGGAGCTGCGCCTGCCACCGGGCGCGCAGGTGACCCTGGTCGTCCGCCAGGGCCGCTCGCTGGTGCCGCAGCCGACCACCCAGCTCGCCGCCGGCGACCAGCTGCTCGTCGTCGCGACGTCGGCCGTGCGCAGCGCCACCGAGGAGCGCCTGCGGGCCGTGGCCCGCGCCGGCAAGCTGGCCCGCTGGTACGGCGAGTCCGGCCCGCCACCGGTCAGCAGGTGACTGCGCCGCACGAGAGGGGGTAACGCCTGCTTCAGCCGATGCAGGAGGAGCCCCACACATGGCCCGACACGAGCACGCGACCGTCGCCTCGCAGGGGGGCGGTCTCCCCACGCCCGACACGGTGGTCGTCCATGGCGACGGCGTACGCGTCGACCGCGTCCACACCGAGCTGCCCCGGGCCGAGGCCCGCTCGCGCTTCGGCGGCGTCGACCCGCTGGCGGTCCTGGCCGGCACCACCGCCGCGATCGGCACGCTCGCCGTGCTGTCGTCGCTGGCCGGCGCACTCGGCCGCGTCGGCTACACCCAGGGCGTCGGCGAGCAGGAGCTGTCCACCGCCGCGCTCGCCGCCGGCCTGGTGATCCTGGGCCTGTCGCTGCTGTGGGGCGGCTGGGTCACCGGCCGCGTCGCCCGCTACGAGGGCAAGCGCAACGGGTTCCTCACCGGCCTGCTGTTCGTGCTGCTGAGCGCCGCCCTGGCCGCGGCCGCCTCCGCCTCCGACGACGTGCGCAACCTGGAGCTGCCGTCCTGGCTGGACACCGACACGCTGACCGTCGCGGCCATCGCCAGCGCGGTCACCGGCCTGATCGTCGCGCTCGGCGCGGCCACGCTCGGCGGAAGGATCGGCGCCGGCTGGCACCGCAAGGTCGACGACGCGCTGCTGGGCACCCGGGCGGGCGGCGTCGCGCCGTACCCGACCTCGGGCCCGCTCGGTGGCGCGACGGCGACGCCCGCCGGCACTTCGCCGCGCAGCGCGGACGCGGCCCGGTGAGCCGCTCCGAGCCGGACGGGGCCACCGAGGCGATGCCGACCGCGGGCAGGCCCGCCGGGCCGGGGACTCCGGCCGGCCGCGAGGACGGCGACGCGCGCACCCACGACCTGACCCTGTCGCAGGAGCGCCTGCAGACCGGCACCGAGACCGTCGAGACCGGCCGGGTGCGAGCTCGCAAGACGGTCCAGACCGAGCGGGTCGAGCAGACCGTCCCGCGCGGCGTCGAGCACGCCGACATCGACCGGGTGTCCGTGCTGGAGGGCGACAGCGGCGAGATCGAGACGCTGCCCGACGGCAGCCTGTCGATCCCGGTGTTCGAGGAGCAGATCGTCGTCGAGAAGCGCCTGGTGGTGCGGGAGCGGGTCATCCTGCGCAAGCACACCGTCTACGAGGACCACCTCGTGCAGGCCGACCTGCGGCGCGAGCGGCTGGACGTGGACGTCGAGGGTGACGTCACCGTGACGGGGGACCGCACCGGATAGACCTCGCGGACCGGCGGCGCACCCCGGGAACGGGGGGCGCCGCCTGGCTGTTGGCACCGGTACGTCCCGACAAAGGAGCAGCCGTGTCCTGGTCCCGCAAGCCGCTCGACCTCCCGACCCCCGAGAACGCCCTGCCGGGTCGGGACGCCCCGATCGCGCTGCCGTCGCGCCACGCCGTCCTGGGCACGCCGATGGCCGGCCCGTACGCCGACGGCCTCCAGGTCCTGGACGTCGGCATGGGCTGCTTCTGGGGCGCCGAGCGCTTCTTCTGGCAGCTGCCCGGCGTGTTCACCACGCTGGTCGGCTACGAGGGGGGCCTGACCCCCAACCCGACGTACGAGGAGACGTGCACCGGCAGGACCGGGCACGCCGAGGTCGTCCGGGTCGTCTACGACCCCGCCCAGGTCAGCCTGGAGACGCTGCTCAAGACGTTCTGGGAGAACCACGACCCGACCCAGGGCATGCGCCAGGGCAACGACGTGGGCACCACCTACCGGTCGGCGGTGTACGCCCACACCGACGCGCAGCTCGCCGCGGCGAAGGCCAGCCGCGACCAGTACCAGGCCGCGCTGACCGCCGCCGGCCGGGGCACCATCACGACCGAGATCCTGCCGGCGGGGGCGTTCTACAACGCCGAGACCTACCACCAGCAGTACCTCCACAAGAACCCCGGCGGCTACTGCAACCACGGGTTCAACGGCGTCTCCTGCCCGATCGGCACCGGGGTCACCTCCTAGGCTGGGGCTGGTGAGGCCCACCCGCGACAGCGCCCTGGTCGCGCTGGTCGTGGTGTGGGTCGCCGCCGTCCTCGGCCTGGACACCGGCGCGTCGCTGACCCAGCAGCGGCTGCTCGGGGCCGGCACCTGGCTGCTGCTGCTCGCCGTCCTGCACGGCGAGCAGCGGGCCACCCGGGTGCAGGTCGCGGTGGTGGTGGCGTACGCCTCGGTGATCGAGTACGTGTTCGCCGGCTGGCTCGAGGTCTACGTCTACCGGCTGGACAACGTTCCGGCCTTCGTGCCGCCGGGGCACGGGCTGGTCTATCTGGCGGCCTTCGCGCTGGGCCGCAGCGCGTGGGCGCACCGGCACAGCCGCGCGCTGGTCGCCAGCACGCTGGTGCTCGGCGGCGCGTGGGCGGTCTGGGGCGTCACGCTGTCGGACCGCCCCGACCTGCTCGGCGCGTTCTGGTTCGGCTGCCTGCTGGCCTTCACGCGGTGGGGCAAGAGCCCGCTGCTGTACGCCGGGGCGTTCCTGGTCGTCAGCTACCTGGAGATCGTCGGGACGTCGCTGGGCAGCTGGGCCTGGCAGCCCTACGACCCGACCGGGTGGGTCAGCATCGGCAACCCGCCGAGCGGCATCGCCGGCGGCTACGCGTGGTTCGACGCGGCGGCGCTGTGGCTGGCGCCCAAGGTGTCGCGCCGCCTCGGCCGGCCGGCCGTGCCCGAGCCGGCGGCGGTGGGCTAGACCGGGACGGCCTCCCGCTCCGGAGCCAGGCGCGCCAGCACGAGCACCGCCAGAACGACCAGGACGCCGCCGGCCACCTGCACCGGGCCGAGCCGCTCGCCCAGCACGGCGGCCGCGGCGACGACGCTCACGACCGGCTCGAAGGTCGAGATCACCGACGTGTCGGCCGGCCCCAGCCGTTCCAGCGCGGCGAAGAAGGCGGCCACCGCGACGACGGTGCCGACCAGCGCGACCACCAGCAGGGCCAGCCAGGCCGACGCCCGCCGGGGCAGGTCGGCGCCGGTGGACAGGGCCAGCACGTCGTACACGACGGCGCACGACCCCATGACCACCGCGGACGTGGCGAACGGCCCGGTGCCGCTCGCGACCCGGCTGGACACGACGATGTAGACCGCGTAGGTCACGGCCGCTCCCAGCCCGAGCAGCACCCCGGACACCTGCGCGGCGCCCACCGGGCCCAGGGTCAGCGCCGTGCCGACGGTCGC
>JAOPWI010000071.1 GCA_025965755.1 Frankiales bacterium
GCCGCGCTGCAGGCCTGCTCCGCGCCGGAAGCGGTGGCCCAGGCCCAGGCCCAGGCAGCCCAGGTCGCCGCGGAGCGCCGGCGGCTCGAGGGGCTGCTGCTCGGCCTCGGCGTCGAGGTCAGCCCGGGGTCGCAGGCGCCGTTCCTGCTCTGCCGCGTGCCGGGCCGCCCCGAGGTGCGCCCGCGGCTGCGGGCCATGGGCGTCGCCGTGCGCCGCGGTGACACCTTTCCCGGGCTGGGCGCCGACTCGTGGCGCACAGCCGTACGGGAAAGGGCCGCCAGCGACCGCCTCGTCCAGTCGCTCTGGGCGCTGCTCGCCGCGTTCTAGCGCGACGGCAACGCCCCGGCGTCAGCGACCGGTGAACTTGGCCTCGCGCCGCTCGGTGAAGCTCAGCACGCCCTCGGCGGCGTCCTCGCTGCCCAGCACCGACGGCAGGATCTCCCGCAGGTGCTGCGCCGCCGCGGCGTCCGCCACCGCGCGCTGGGCCAGCCGGGAGTTGGCCAGCGTGCCCTGCACGCCGAGCGGCGCCTGCTTCGCGATCAGCTGGGCGATCTCGGTGGCCCGGGCCAGCTGCTGCCCGGCCGGCACGACCTCCTGCACCAGGCCGATGCGGTGCGCCTCGGCCGCCCCGAACTCCTCACCGGTCAGCAGGAAGCGCATCGCGTTGCCCCAGCCGAGCTGCATCGGCGCGCGGACGGTGGCGCCGCCGAACGGCAGGATGCCGCGGCCGATCTCGAGCTGGCGGAAGCGGACATCGTCGGCCGCCACGACGATGTCGCTGGCCAGCGCCAACTCGATCGACAGCGTGAAGGCGACGCCCTGCACCGCCAGCACGATCGGCTTGGGCACCGGCGGTCGCCACATCCCGAACGCGTCGAAGCGGCCCTCGCCGCTGAGCACCTGCGGCCCGCGCTCGGCCACGGCCGGCGAGACCTCGGCCAGGTCGAGGCCGGCGGAGAAGTGGTCGCCGTGCCCGAAGAGCACCCCGACATGCACCCCGTCGTCGTCGGCGAGGCGCTCGTAGGCCTGCCCCACACCGCGGATCACGTCCAGGTTCCAGGCGTTGCGCTTGGCCGCGCGGTCCACGCCGATCAGCAGGACCGGTCCGTCTTGCTCCACCGTCACCGAGGTTGTCATGCCCTGACCCTAGTGAAGGTCCAACGCGGTAGCGTCGCCGGCAACCCCCTCCCGCTGGGGAAGTCCGGTGAGAGCCCGGTGCAGGTGCGCTACTGACGTCTTCCCCCTCCGGGGCGGGAGCGAGCCAGATCGCCGGCGGGAAGCGGGCCGACTCGTACGACACCTCCGCCTACGAGGGAGAGCCGGTTCCATGCTCGACATCGCCCTGCCCGTTCTCGCCCTTGCCGCCACCAGCTTCGCGCTGGGTGCCCGGCACGGCCTGGACTGGGACCACATCGCGGCCATCACGGACCTGACCGCGCCGCGGGACGGGGACGGGGACCACCCGCACCGCCACGGCAGGCGCGGCCTGGGGCTGTCGTTCTGGTACTGCCTCGGCCACGGCCTGGTGCTCGCCGTCTTCGGGCTGCTGGTGCTGACGCTGGCCCTCGAGCTGCCGGCCGGCATCGACGGTGTCTTCGAGTACGCGGTCGGCACCACGCTGGTGGTGCTCGGCGGCGTCGTGCTCTACCAGCTGGGGCGCTACCGCAGCGACTACCGCTACACCGGCCGGATCAGCCTGGTCGTCGGCGCGCTGCGCCGCGGGTGGGCCCGGGCCCGCCGCCGCGAGGTGCCGGTGGGCACGGCCGACGTCGACCGCCGGGGCGCCTTTCTCGTCGGGCTGCTGCACGGCACCGGCGCGGAGACGCCCACTCAGGTGGTGCTGTTCGCCAGCGCGGGGGCGTCGGGCTCCACCGGCTCCGCGGCGCTGATTCTGGGTGCGTTCGTCGCCGGCCTGGTCGTGACCGACCTCGCCATCGCCGGCCTGTGGCTGTCCGGGCTGCTCGGCTCGCGAAGGGCGCCGCGGGTGCAGGTCGGGCTGGGCCTGATCACCGGTGTCGCGTCGCTGGTCCTCGGCGGCCTGATCCTCACCGGCTACAGCGACCTCGTCCCCCCGCTGGTGCACGAGGGCTGACCCGATCGGGCCATGGCTGCCGGCCGGTGCCGCGGCCAGACTCGGGGCGGACCCCGGAGGTGCCCGTGCTCGCGACCCCCTGGTCGGCCTCGACCCTCGGCGCTCCCTCGCTGCCGGCGATGACCCGGCCGTGCGCCCGACCGGACCTGCGCGACGCCCTCGTCACGCCCTGGTCCTCGTGCTGGGACGCGGTGCCGGACGCGGTGCCGGACGCGGTGCCGGATCCGGTGCCGGACCCCCGCGCGCCCCTCGCGCAGGAGGCGCTGCGCGCCTGATCTGTCCGGTGCGCGGTGACTGTCACGTTTTCGCCACCCGGTCGGGCGGGCATGGCCCGGGTGCCCGCACCGCGGGCCCACCCTCCGCCCGACCAGACGAGGTACGACGTGCTGCTCCGGCAGGAGGTGTCCGACGGCGTCGAGGTGCTGTCGGTGGTGGGAGCCGTCGGCCCGGGCGATGCGGCCGCGCTGCAGAGGGCAATCAGCCGGGCGGTCGAGCTCAGCCCCCGCGGGGTGGTGCTGGACCTGAGCGACTCCGGTGCGCTGAGCGCGGAGGCGGTCGACGTCGTGAACTGGATGAGCGCGCTGGCCCGGGGCTGGCCGCGGCCGGCCCTCGGCGTCTGCTGCTCGCCGCAGGACCTGACCGACGTGCTGCTCCCGTCGGTGCAGCTGCACGCCCGCCGCGAGGACGCGATCGAGCACATCGACGACCGGCCCGAGGGGCGGCACCTGCGCACCGAGGTGGTGCACAGCCCGCACGCCGCGGCCCAGGCCCGCCGCTTTCTGGCAGAGGCGGCCCGGGCGCAGCAGCTGGGGCCGCTGGCCGACGACCTCGCGGTCGTGGTGAGCGAGCTGGTGACCAACGCCGTCCGCCACGGCGCGCCGCCGGTCATCCTGGAGATCGACACCACCGACGAGTCGGTCACGGTGGTCGTCGCGGACGGCGCCCCCGGCCGCCCCGGACCGCAGCAGGCTCTCGAGGACGCCGAGGGCGGCCGGGGCCTCACGCTCGTCGAGGCGCTGTCCGGCGACACCGGCGTGCGCCCGCAGCCGCCGGGCAAGGCGGTCTGGGCCGAGCTGCCGCGCAGCGCACCGCCGCGCTGAGGGACGGCCGGCCTGCCTAGTCTGCGGGACATGTCGAGCATGCGCCTGCTCCTGCCGCCCTCGGCGGCGCCGAGCTGGGCGGCTCTGCGCGACGAGCTCGACGTGCCCGAGGAGTTCCCGGCGGACGTGCTCGCCGAGGCCCAGCGGTGCGCGGCCGCCCCGGCGCTGCCGACCCTGGACCTCACCGACCTGCCCCTGCTCACCGTCGACCCGCCGGGCAGCCGCGACCTCGACCAGGCGCTCGTCCTGTCCCGCGCGGACGGCGGCTACCGGTTGCAGTACGCCATCGCCGACGTGGCGGCGTTCGTCCGTCCCGGCGGCGCGCTGGACGCGGAGTGCTGGCGGCGCGGCCAGACGCTGTACCTGCCCGACGTCCGCGTCCCGCTGCACCCCCCGGTCCTGGGCGAGCAGGCGGCCAGCCTGCTGGCCGGCCAGGTCCGGCCCGCCGTCGTCTGGGACCTCCGGCTGGACGAGCGCGCCGAGCCGGTCGAGGTGGGCGTACGCCGGGCCCTGGTGCGCTCGCGCCGCCGGCTCAGCTACGCCCAGGCGCAGGCCGAGATCGACGGCGGCCACGCCGAGCCGTCGCTCGCGCTGCTGCGCGAGGTCGGGCTGCTGCGGCAGGCGCGGGCGGCCGAGCGCGGCGCCGTGGAGCTGGCCACTCCGGAGCAGGAGGTCAGCGACGGCCCCGACGGCCGGCCGGTGCTGACGCTGCGGGCGCCGCTGCCGGTCGAGGGCTGGAACGCCCAGCTCAGCCTGCTCACCGGCATGGCCGCGGCCCGGCTCATGCTGGACGGCGGCACCGGCCTGCTGCGCACCCTGCCGCCGGCGGCCCCCGCCGACGTGGCGTCGCTGCGGCGCAGCGCCCTCGCGCTGGGC
>JAOPWI010000061.1 GCA_025965755.1 Frankiales bacterium
TGCGAGCCGCCGTACGCCCCGCTGCGCGAGGAGCTGATGCCCGGCGATCTGGTGGTCGGCGTGCTGCTCGTGCGGCTCGGCGGCTACGCGGCCGGCGTCTTCGAGGGCACCCGGCTGACCAGCAGCAAGGTCGGCAGCCGGCAGGTGCACGGGCGGATCGCGGCGGGCGGGACGTCGCAGCTGCGCTTCGCCCGGCGGCGGGAGAACCAGGCCACCGTGGCGCGCGGCGCGGCCGCCGACAACGCCGTACGCGTCCTGCTGCCCCACCTGCCGCGGCTCGACGCGCTCGTCACGGGCGGGGAGCGGACCGCGGTCGAGCAGGTGCTGCAGGACCGCCGGCTCGCGCCGCTGCGCCCGCTGGTCGTCGAGCGCCTGCTGGACGTCCCCGACCCGCGGCTCACCGTGCTGCAGTCGACCCCGGAGCTGTTCCGCGCGGTGCGCATCCGCGTCCTGGACCCGCCCGGCTGATCCGGGCGGGTCCCGGACGTGGCGCGTGGAGCAGCCGGCTAGTCCTTGCTGACCATCTTGCGAGGACTGCCGGGCACGCGGTCCTGCGCCCGGCTTGACTCCGCCCTGTCCGTACCGTCCGCCGCAGCGAGCTGGCTGCGCCGGGGCGCGGACCGGGAGTGCAGGGAAGCACTGCCGTCCGGGCGGCCGGCGCGGCGTGCCCGTCAGCGAGCGACCTGGACCTGCCTTGTCTGCTGCGTCTTCCCCGTCCCCCCGCTCGGCCCGACGGCTCGGCTGGCTGCTCGCCGCCACCCTGGTCGCGTCGCTGGTCACCCCGCTGGCGACGTCGGCCCCTGCCCGGGCCGCGGGCCCGCAGGTCGTTCTCAGCGGGACGGTGACCGGCCCGGCCGGGCCGGTGGCCGGGGCGCGGGTGGAGATCACGCAGCCCGACGGCCACCCGGTGACGACGGTGACCGCTGACGGAACAGGCGCCTACCGGGCGGCGCTGTCCCCCGGGACCTACCGCGCCGGCGCGCTGCCGCCGGCCGACAACCTGGTCCGCCTCGCCGACGGGGCGCAGGTGGACGTGGAGGCGACGGCCGACCGCACCGTGGCCCTCGCGCTGCGGGCGCCGTCCAACGTGGGCACGGTGCGTCGCGAGGTGACCGGCTCCGCGCCGGTCACGGTGCAGGGCGCCCGGATCAGCGTCACCGGCTACGACGGCCACGGCGAGATCGCGAGCGCCGTGTCGGCGTCGGACGGCAGCTGGGCCGTGCACGTTCCCGGCGGGACCTATGCGCTGAGGGCGCAGCCGCCGGCCGGGTCGTCGGAGCTGCTCGTGCCGCACGACGGCTACCTGTTCGCCCCGGCCGCCGGTCCGGACGTGTTGCTGCGCCTGCCCAACGTCACGGGGCTCGTGCGGGACCCGGACGCGCGCCCGGTCGCCGGCGCAGCGGTCGAGGCCTTCCGGCCGGGCCGGTCGCAGGCGTGGGCCGTGGCCGTCACGGACGCGCAGGGCCGTTTCGGGCTCCGGCTGGACGAGGTGCAGCACGTCGTGACAGCCCGACCCCCGGACGGCAGCCCGGCCGGCCTGGCTGCGGGCCAGAGCACCGTCACCGTGCCCGCGCGCGACGTGGTGGTCGAGCTGGTCCGGGCCAACCTGCTCGGCCGCGTGCTCAGCCCCGACGGCAGCGCGGGCCAGGCGGGAGCCCGCGTCGAGGTGCTCGACGGCCACGACGAGGTGGTGGACGCCGCGGTGGCCGACAGCACCGGCGCCTACGGCCTCCGGCTCCCGGCCGGGCCGGCCCGGCTCACGGCGTACGGCGCCGACGCGCCGTACGACTGGCTGCCCGGCAGCCTGGGCGTCACCGTTGCGGCCGACGGCAGCACGGCCGGCAACGACGTGCGGTTGCAGCTGGCCGACGTCGTCGGCACGGTGACCGCCGGCGGCGGGCCGGCGAGCGGCGTGCGGGTACGGCTGCTGAACGCCGCCGGCGACCCGGTCGGGGAGAGCGTGCGGACCGACGCCCAGGGCCGCTTCGCCCTGCTGGCCCCCGCCGGCCGGCACGGGCTGGCCTTCTCGGCGCCGTACCCGTACACCGCGCCGGACCCGCTGACCTTCACGCGTCCCGCAGGACAGCGGGTGACCGGCCTCACCGCGGTGCTGCTGTCCCCGACGCTGACCGGTCGCGTGCTCGGTCCGGACGGCGCGGGCCGCTCGTCCGCCCTGACCGTCGTCGACCTGGATCGCCGCGAGCAGGTGGCCCTGCCGCCCGGACGGGACACCTCCACCTTCGGCGGCGACTTCGCCCTGCTGCTGCCGGCCGGCACCTACCGCGTCACCGCCGTGCCCGGCGGGTGCGGCTCCTCACCCTGCGACTCCGGCGAGCGGCTCTCCGCGGCGGCGGCGACGGTCACCGTCCCTGCCGACGGCGCGGCGGACGTGACGCTGGCCGCCGGCCGCCGGGCCGACCAGCCGTGGGTCGCGGAGCGGCTGACCGTGTCGCCGTCGGGAACGCCGGCCAACGCCGACAGCGACGGCGCCGCCCTGTCCGGTGACGGTCGCCACGCCGCCTTCAGCTCGGCCGCGACCAACCTGGTGACCACCGCCGCCGGGGGCCGGCAGGTCTACGTCCGCGACCTCCTGGCGCGCACCACCGAGCTGGTCAGCCGCTCGAGCTCGGGCGCTCCCGCCGGGACCACGAGCGGCGGCGGCCCGGCGGCCGGCCCGTCGGCGTCCCCGAGCAGCCCGGCCACCCCCAGCAGCCGTAGCGACCAGGTGGCCCTGGACGCCGACGCCTCGGTCGTCGCGTTCCGCTCCACGGCCAGCGACCTGGTGGCCGCCGACACGAACGGCCAGCCCGACGTCTTCGTGCGGGACCGGGCCGCCGGCACCACGGTGCGCGTCTCGCAGCCGCAGGCCGGCGGCCAGGCCGACGCCGAGTCCGGCGCGCCCAGCCTCGACGGCACGGGGCGCCGGGTCGCCTTCGTGTCGCGCGCGAGCACGCTGGTCCCCGGTGTCGCCGTGCCGGCCGGCGGCTGGCAGGTGTACCTGCTCGACCGGGACACCGGCGCGCTGACCGCGCCGCTCTCGGGGACCAGCGACAGCGCCGTGACACCCGTGCTGTCCGCGGACGGCAGCACTCTGGTCGCGCACGCGCACCGGCCGGACGACCCGGTCACGGGCGCCCGCGACGGGTGGACCCTGGTCGCCGTCGCGCTGGCGACGGGAACCGTCACCGACATCGACCGGGTCAGCGACCGCAACTCGTCCGGCGAGACGGACCTGCGGGCCCCCTCCGTCTCGCCGGACGGCACCCGCCTGGGCTACACCGCCCGCCTGGACCAGGAGGGCCGCCTGCACGGGGTCCTGCAGCCGCGCACCGCCTCCCGCACCGGCCCCACGTGGACCGTCGCGCGCCCACCGCTGTTCACCGACGCGCCCGTGCCCGGCCCGGCGTCCCTCGCCCCGGCGCTGCTGTCGGCGGACGGCAGCTCGCTGGCCGTCGAGGGCCCGGACCCGCTGGGCCAGGCCGTCGGCAGGCAGGTCTGGCTCGCCCCTGCGGCGGGCGGCCCCACCCGGCTGACCACGCTGGGCCCGGTCGGCCTGGGCGCGGACAACTGGACCTTCCTGCGCGCCGTGTCCCCGGACGCGCGCGCCCTGCTCGTCGAGGGCGGCGCCGGCGACCTGGTCGCCGGAACGACCGAGCCCGGCGACGACAGCGACGTCTACCTGGTCCGCCGGGCCGACGACACGGCCGGCCCGACGTGGGCCGAGCCGGCGAGCGCGCTCACGGCCAGCGACGTCGGCCCGACCGTCGCCCGGCTGTCCTGGCAGCCGGCCACCGACCCGTCCGGGGTGGACCGGTACCGCCTGCTGCGAGACGGCCAGCAGGTCCTGGACACCACCGGCACCACGCACCTGGTCACGGGGCTGGCTCCGGACACCAGCTACGCCTTCCAGGTGCAGGCCCGCGACGGCGCCGGGACGTGGTCCGCCGACGGCCCGACCCTGACCCTGCGCACGGCCGGGGCCGGCGCCGGCCCGCGCCTGCTCGACGCCACGGCCGGCACCGGCGGTCGCGTCGAGCTGGTCTGGGAGGCCGCGCCGGTCCAGGCCGCGCTGCGGCTGTACCGCCGGGAAGGCGCCGGCACCTTCGCCCCCGTCGCCGACCTGCCGGCAGGCACGTCCACGCACACCGACACCGGCCTGGCCGCGGGCACCACGTACGCCTGGCAGGTCCGGCGGATCTCCGGCGGCACGGAGGTCGTGCACACCGGCGAGGCCACCGCCACCACGCCGGCCCTGAGCATCACCGGAACCGACGTCATCCCCACGCTGGCGTCGGCCGGCTCGGCCACAGGCCGGCTGGTCCGCTCCGGCAGCGATCTCGGGCTGGTCGTCCGCGGCGAGCCGGGCCGCGCCGCCAGCGCCGTCCTGAGCTGGCTGAGCTGGCTCGACGAGGCCGGCGCGCGACGGTCCTCGCCGGTCCCGGCGGCCACGACGGTCACGCTCACCGAGACGACGGACCCGGGGACCTACCAGGGCGCCTTCCCCCTCGCCGCCGGTGTCGCCGAGGTCACCGGCGTGCTCGGCCGGCTCTCCGACGGGCACGGGAGCGTCGTCACCGCGGCGGCCAGCCGGGTGCCCCTGCGGGTGGCCGGGCGGCTGACCGTGTCGTTCCCGGACTCCCCCGCCGGAAGTCTGGTCGGCGCCACCCTCGTCGTGTCCAGCGCGTCGGCGGGCAGCGCCCTGCTCCCCACCGACGGCGAGGCCGTGGCGGCCGACCTCGTGCCCGGCGACGACTACCGGCTGACCCTGAGCGACGCTCAGGCCCGGCGGGTCGGCGGCCAGAGCGGGCTGGCGGTCCGGCCCGGCCTGCCGGTCACCGTCGGGCTGAGCCCGACGCTGCCGGCCGACCTGACCGTGGACATCACCGATCCGGAGAGCGGCGCCCTGCCGTACGCCTCCGTGGTCGTCACCGACGCCGACGGCGAGTACGTCGGCTGGGGCTCGGCAGACCACACCGGGCGGGCCCGCGTCTACGGAGCGCTGTCCCACGGGCCTGTCACGGTCACCGTGACGCCGCCGTACGGCGACGAGCTGCTGCAGCCGCGGTCCGTGCCCCTGGTCCTGACGCCGGGGGCGAACACCGTGGTGCTCGCCAGCGGGAGCCGGCCGTCCGGAACGATCCGGGGCGTCGTGCAGGACCAGCACGGCGCGCCGCTGCCCGAGGCCCTCGTCACCCTCTCCCAGACCGGCACGCCGGGCCTGGAGCGGCGCACGACGACGGACGCCGACGGCCGGTACACCCTGCGCGGGGCGGCGGGCGCCGGCATCCTGCGCGCCTCCGCTCCCGGGGTGGCCACCACCCGGCCGGTCACCGTCGTCGCCGGCTCGATCGCCGGCGGGGACCTGGTCCTGCGCCTGCCCAGCGCCTACCGCGTGCGGCTGGACGTCTTCACCCGTTCCCTGACGAGCGCCTACACCGGACCGCTTCCGATGGATGTGCGGACCGCCTCCTCGCTCGCGCTGGTGCTCACCGGCCCCGACGGGACGCGCAGCGGCTACTCCCTGGACAGCGCCGGATCCGACCCGGGCACGGTGCTCGTCCGCGGCTATCCGGGCGATGTGGTGCAGCTGTGCGGCAACGGCCGCGCCCTCGGCGACCCGGGGCAGCGGTGCTCCACCGTCACCCTGGGCGAGGCGACCGACGTGGTGGCCGAGCTGCGCCTGGGCGCGGCGGCACGCCTGGTCGTCCCGGTCCGCGCCGCCGACGGCTCCCCCTTTCCCGGGAGCTGGGAGGCGGACCTGGCGCGACGGTTGCCGGACGGCACCTACGAGACCTCCGGCACGCTGCGCGGCTCGGGCACCGACGCGGAGGTGCCGGTGCCGGAGGCGGGCACCTGGCGGGTGACCCTGCGCGGCAACGGCGGCACCGGCAGCACCGAGCAGGTCCTCGCCACCGGCGCCGACCTGCGCACGCCCACGGTCCGCCTGCGCCGCCCGGCCCACCTGTCGGCCGCCAGTGACGCGGTCACCGCGATCCGGAACACCGTCCGTCCGGGCGGGCTGCTCGACCTGCGCGCCCAGATCACCAACGCCGGCGCCGCCCTGCCCGCCGCGGCACTGCGGCTCTCGGTGCCGGCCGGCGCGACGGCCGTGGCCGACCAGGTGCTGCTGGACGGCCTGCCCGCGACCGGCGTCACCGCCTCGGCCGGGCAGCTGGAGGTGCCCCTGGGCCCGGTCGCCGCCGGCGCCACCCGCGTCGTCCGGTATCAGCTGCGGATCGACGCCGGCAACGCCGCCGCCGCCTTCTCCCTGGGCGGCGAGCTCGTGCACGGCGGAGAGGCCGAATCGCTCGCGCCCGCCGAGGTCACGGCCGACCGGCTGACGCTGGCCGCTCCGGCGAGCGTGTCCGGCTCCGAGCTCACCGTGTCGGGCACCGCCCTGCCCCATGCCTCCGTGCGCGTCTACGACGGGGCGCGGCTGCTGACGACGACGGCCGCCACGCGTGGCGGCGTCTACCGCACGGCGGTGACGCTGCCGGCCCGGCCCCTGCTGGGCCGGCACGCGCTGCGCGCCGAGACCGACAGCCCGGACGGCACGCTGACCAGCCCGACCGTGCCCGTGCGGGTCGAGCCGCAGGCGGCGGTCGCGACCCGGCTGCGCATCGCCCAGGCGGAGTCCGGCCGGCCGCAGGGACGCGCGTACAGCTGGGACCCGCGCCAGGGCGTCGCCCGGTTCCCCTTCGTCATCATCCCGTGGCAACCGCTCGAGGTCACCGTCACCTTCGACCGGCCCGAGCTGGTCCGTGACGTCGACGTGCACGTCGGCGAGAAGCGGGTGCGCGCCGTCGCGCAGCCGGACGGCAGCTGGCGGGCCGAGCACACCTACCCGCAGGGCGAGATCAGCGCGACCTGGACCTCCGTCGCGCAGCCGACGCCGGTCGGCTCCGCGGACCGGCCGGCCGAGGCGGACCTGCGACCGGAGCTGCCCCCGCTGTTCGAGGGGTTCCGGCTGCTCGCGGCGCCGCCGTCGGCGCCGGGTCCGGACGGCTCGGCCGGCACGTCGGTCCGGCTGGCCCTGCCCGCGGCGCAGGGCGGAGCCACGGCGACCGTCCGGACGACCTACAGCGACCCGGGCGGTTACACCGTGACCGCCGAGGACCGGGCGGCCGAGGCCCGCACCGGCGTCGCGATGTACGGGCTGGCACTGGACGAGGTCCCCGGCCAGGGACCCGTCCGGACCATCCGCCTGACCGGCTACGTGCCCCGCAACCAGGTCGTCGCGGGCGCGGGCCCGGGCCGGAGCGCGTCGGGCATGCGCACCGGGAGCCGCGGGCTGCGCGCCCTGGCCGCTGGCGACACGCTGGTGAAGGTGACCATGGACATGGCCATGGAGCTCACCGAGCGCAACGCCTTCGACGCGGGCATGGACGCCGCCAACCTCGCCCAGTCGACCGGCAATCAGGACAAGTACGGCAGGATCATGGCGCTGCGCAGTGCGCTGAGGTGCCCGGAGAAGGTGCCCGGCACGGTTCAGTACCTGGACGAGACCCTGCCCACCCTGGCCATGCGGACCGACCTGGTGGTCGCCGGTGGCGGCCTGCTCGCCGCGCTGGCCGCTCCCGCCACGTTCGGCGTCGGGACGGTCGCCCTGGGCCTGGGGACGCTGGCCCTGGGCAAGGCGCTCGACGACAACATGAACGCGCGGCTGGCCGGTGCCGAGTGGCTCGTCCGGCACGCGAACACGACCCTCTGCGATCCGCCGAGCGACCCGGGCGACCCGGGCGACTGGGACGGCGACGGCGTGCCCGACGGCCCCGAGGGCGGCAGCTCGACGGAGGGCGGCTGGGGCGACAGTGACGGCACCGGTCCCGCCGGGTCACCGGTGTGGATCTACGACCCCAGCGGCTACGTGTACGAGGGCGTGGCAGCGCAGCGACTCGAGGGCGTCCAGGCGACCCTGCTGCACGGGGCCACGCGCCACGGCCCGTGGCGCCCGTGGGACGCCGGCTGGTACGGCCAGGTCAACCCGCTGGTGACCGACGCCGCGGGCAAGTACGCCTGGGACGTGCCGGAGGGCTGGTGGAAGGTCCAGTTCGACAAGCCCGGCTACGAGACGGCCTTCAGCGACGCCCTGCCGGTGCTCCCCCCACAGCTGGACGTCAACGTCGCGATGGTGCCGGTCGCGCCGCCCTCGCTGGCCGCGGTCCGCGTCGTGGGCGGCGAGCTGGAGGCGGCCTTCACGCAGTGGATGGACCCCGCCTCCGTGGCGACGGAGCTGACGGTCACGGACGCCGCGGGCAACCCGGTCGCCGGAACCGTGGCGCCCAGCGGCGGCCAGCCCGTTCCCGGGACGACGCGCACGGCGGCCCAGCGCTTCCGGTTCGCCCCGGCCGCCGCCCTGGCGCCCGGCGGC
>JAOPWI010000065.1 GCA_025965755.1 Frankiales bacterium
GCCCACCCGTACGCCGGCAGCAGCACGCCGAACGCCACGAAGCCGCTGGTCATGAGCGGCGCCGTCGGGGCGCCCTCGCGGGCCAGCTGGCTGATGGCCTGGCTGACCGGGTCGTAGCCGGCGAGCCGGGTCCCGCCGACCGCCCAGGCCCCGACGAAGGCGGCCGGGCCGGCGATGCCGCAGGCCAGCGCCAGCGGGCGCAGAGTGTGAGGGGTCACGGTCGCACGGTAGGTCAGGCCCCCGTTCGGGTGTCGATCGCGCCCCGCCGCAAGCCGATCTTCGGTCATGGTCCCTGTCCAGGCGTGCGCCGATGCCGGCGAGCGTCGCCGGGCTCGGCGGCTGCACGCGCTGGTGGCGGCCGTCGTGCTGGCCGGGACCGGGTGCGTGCTGGCGGGGCTGCTCACGCCGGGCGCGTTGGACGACCCGCCGGCGCTGTGGCGCCTGCTGCTGACCGCGGTGCTCGTGGCGCTGGGCGAGGTGGCCGTGCTGCACCTGTCGTTCGGCTGGGACCGCTACACCGTCACCTGGGCGGAGGCCTCGCTGCTCGTCGGGCTGGTCCTCGTGCCGTGGCCGTGGCTCACGATCGTCGCGCCGCTGTCGGTGGGCGTGACCCACGTGCTGCTGCGCCGGAACTGGCTCAAGGTGCTGTTCAACGCCGCCTCCATCGCGGTCGGGACGTCCCTGGTCCGGCTGGCCTGCGCGCTGCTGGTGGGCGGCCGGCAGGTCGAGGCGGTCTCCGCGCCCAGCACCTGGCTGGCCCTCGGCGTCGGGGTGGCCGTCTACGCGGTCTGGAACAGCCTGACCGTCTCGGCGGCCATCTCCCTGTCGTCGGGCGCGTCCTACCGCGAGGTGTTCACCCGCGGGCTGGGCGTCAAGGCGGCCGTGCTCGTCGGCAACACCTTCGCCGGGCTGCTCCTCGTCACGACCGCCTGGACCGGCAGCACCCCGATCCTGGTCCTGTTCACGGTCGGCCTGCTGTACGTGTCCTACCGCGGGCAGCTGCGCGCCCAGCGCGAGCGGGACGTGTGGCAGCAGCTGGGCAGCACCGGCAAGGAGATCAACCAGCTGGACGAGCGCCACGTCGCGGCGGTCGCCACCGACCGGGCCGTGCCGCTGTTCTGCGCCGCGGTGGCCGAGCTGGCGGTGCTGCCCCCGGGCGACGGCCCGGCCCTGATCACCCGCTGCGACCGCGACGGCGTGCGCACCGAGCGCCAGGAGCCGCGGGCCAGCTGGGAGCACCGGGTGGACGGCATCCGGACCGGCCGCGACGGCACCGGCTGGCGCACGGCGGTCATGCACGATCTGGACGGCGCGGTTCTTGGCCTGCTGCAGCTGGGGTACGGCGGGACGCCTCCGGCCGGCGAGCGCGACGCGCAGGTCCTGTCCACCTTCGTGCACGGGGTCGGCATCAGCCTGCAGAACGCCCGCCTGTACGGCGCGATGCGCCAGCAGGCCGAGCACAGCGCCCACGAGGCGGCCCACGACGCCCTCACCGGCCTGCCCAACCGCACGCTGCTGCACGCCCGCACCCGCGAGGCGATGGACGTCGTCGACCGCGACGGCGGCCTGTGCGCGCTGCTGCTGCTGGACCTCGACCACTTCAAGCAGATCAACGACACCCTGGGCCACGGCGCCGGTGACGCGCTGCTGCGCACCGTGGCCGGCCGGCTGTCCGCGGCCACCCGGCCGGTCGACACCATCGCCCGGCTCGGTGGCGACGAGTTCGCGGTGCTGCTGTGCGACCCGCCGTCGGGGGAGGCGGCCGACCAGGTCGCCCGCGAGCTGCTGCGGGTGCTGGCCGAGCCGGTGCTCCACGAGGGGCTGCGCCTGGTGGTCGAGGGCAGCATCGGCGTCGCCTGCTATCCGGCCGACGGCGCGACGGTGGAGGAGGTCTTTCGCAGCGCCGATGTCGCGATGTACCAGGCCAAGCAGTCCCGCGGCGCGTACGCGCACTACCGCAGCGACCGCGACGAGTGCAGCGTCGACCGGCTGACCGTGGTCGCCGAGCTGCGCCAGGCGCTGACGCGCGACGAGCTGGTGCTGCACTACCAGCCGCAGCTGGAGCTGGCGACCGGCCGGGTGACCGGCGCCGAGGTGCTCACCCGCTGGAATCACCCGCGGCGCGGGCTGCTCGCTCCGGCCGACTTCATCGAGGTCGCCGAGCACTCCGGGCTGGTGCGGGAGTTCGCGCTGCACGTGCTGGACCGGGCGATCGCGGAGTGCGCCGGCTGGGATGCGGGGCTCAACGTCGCGGTCAACCTGTCGGCGCGCAACCTGCTCGACGCCGACCTGCCCGGCGACGTCGCCCTCCTGCTGCACCGGCACGGGCTGCCGGCCTCACGGCTGGTCCTGGAGATCACCGAGACGACGGTCGTCAGCGAGCTGGAGGTCGTCGAGGCGGTGCTCGCCGGGCTGCGCCAGCTCGGGGTGGAGCTGTCGGTCGACGACTTCGGGACCGGCTACTCCTCGATGGCGTTCCTGCAGCGCATCGCTGTCAACGAGATCAAGATCGACCGGTCGTTCGTCTCGCGCCTGGCGCACTCGCCCAGCGACGCCGCCATCGTGCGGGCCACCGTGGAGCTGGGACACAGCCTGGGCCTGCGGGTCGTGGCGGAGGGCGTCGAGGACGCCGGTGCGGCCGAGATCCTGCGCCGGCTGGGGTGCGACCGCGCGCAGGGCTTCTACTTCGGGCGGCCGGCGGACGTCGCCGCGGCGCTGCCGGGCAGGGTCGCCGGCGCCCGATGACACGGGCGCCGGCGACGAGCCGGTCAGGTCAGGTCAGGCTGCGCGCTCGTCCACCACGCTGATGAAGGTCGCCATGGTGGCGCCGGTGCGGGCGCACAGCTCCTCCGCGTCCTTGCCGGTGGCCATGCCCGCCTCGGACGCGAACGCCCCGCCCATCGCCTCCTGGTCGGCGAAGTAGAGCTCGGCGGTGCGAAAGAACGGCGCCGGGCTGCCGTCCGGCGTGCCGACCACCTTGCTGCTCTCGAAGCGCACCAGGCCGGGCATGTCGAGCACCATGGGCGCGTGCACGGAGGTGTAGTGGGCGTCGAAGCCCTCGGGGTCGCTGGGTGTGGTGTAGGTCACGGTGAGCTTCATCATGGCGGGGAACGTACGCGGTCCGGCCACCCACCGCGACACCTTCCGCGCAGGCGTGTCGTCGTCGCGCTGCGTAGCGGCATGGACACACTTCGCTGCCGGCGCGGGCGGGGGTGCTCGTAGGGTTGTGCCAGACATCCCCCTCGCGCACCCGGGCAGGGGCCAGGGGACACACCCACAGCTCTGGAGGACCTCCCGCACGTGCGCTCCCGCTCCGCCGCCCTGTTCGTCCGCCCTCCCTCCCGCCGGTTGATCGCTCTGGCCACGGGCAGCGCCCTGCTCGGCGGGGCGCTGCTGACCTCCAGCCCCGCCTCCGCCAGCGCCCCGCGGGTCACCGTCGCGCCGGCCGCCGCCGGCTGCGGCCTGGCGCTGACCGCCACGGGCTTTGCCTCCCGCGTGCAGCAGGCGCAGGTGCGCGTCACCTCCGCCGGCCACCCGGTCCCCGTGCAGCGCGAGGGCCGCTGGGCCTTCGACGGCGCCCCGACCGGAGCGGTCACCACCACCCTCGACCTGCTCGGGACACCGGGCGGGTCGCTGCTGGAGGTCCAGGTGCTGGTCGCGGGAGTGCCGGTGACGGAGGTGTCGGTGCCGCGCTGCGGC
>JAOPWI010000118.1 GCA_025965755.1 Frankiales bacterium
CCCGGCTGGTGCCGGCCCGCGGCTACCAGCTGGCCGAGATCGCGCGGGTGCCGCTGCCGCGCCGGCTGACCCCGGCGCTGCTGCGGGTGCCGGCCCGCGCTGCCGGAGCCGTGCGGGCCGCCGGAGCGCACCTGGACCGGGTGGGCGCTGACGTGGTCGTCGGCTTCGGCGGCTACGTCGCCTTTCCCGCCTACCTCGCGGCCCGCCGCCGCGGCCTGCCGATCGTCGTGCACGAGGCCAACGCCCGGGCCGGGCTCGCCAACCGGGTGGGCGCCCGCCTCACGCCGTACGTCGCGGCCGCTGTCGAGGGCACCGGGCTGCGCGGCGCGCGGGTGCTGGGCATCCCCCTGCGGCAGCAGATCGCCACCCTGGACCGGGCGGCGTCGCGAGAGCAGGGCCGGGCGCTGTTCGGCCTGAACCCCGAGGGGCCGGTACTGCTGGTGTTCGGCGGCTCGCAGGGCGCCCAGCGGGTCAACGGCGCGGTGGCCGGGGCCTGCGCCGAGCTGGCCGCGGCCGGGGTGCAGGTGCTGCACGTCGCCGGCGCCGGGCAGGCCGACGCCGTGCGCACCGCCGTCGGTGACGTGCCGACCCACCACGTGCTGCCCTACGTCGACCGCATGGACCTGGCCTACGCGGCCGCCGACCTGGCCCTGTGCCGCTCCGGCGCCATGACCTGCGCCGAGCTGGCCGCGGTCGGCCTGCCGGCGGTGTTCGTTCCGCTGCCCATCGGCAACGGCGAGCAGGCCCTGAACGCCCGTCCCGTCGTCGACGCCGGGGGAGGGCTGCTGGTGCCCGACGCCGAGCTCGACGCCGGACGGGTGATCGGGCAGGTGCTGCCGCTGCTGCGCGACCCGGACCGGCTGCGGACCATGGGGGACGCGGCCGCTGCGACCGGCTCGCGCGACGCCGACGACGCGCTCGTCGACCTGGTGCTCGAGGCGGTGCGATGAGCGCCGAGCTGGGTGCGGTGCACCTCGTCGGAATCGGCGGCGCCGGCATGAGCGGCATCGCCCGGGTGCTGCTCGCCCGCGGCGCCCGGGTGAGCGGGAGCGACGCCAAGCAGAGCCGCGCCGTCGAGGAGCTGCGGGCACTGGGCGCCGTCGTCCACGTCGGCCACGACGCCGCGCACGTGCAGGGCGCCGACACCGTCGTGGTGTCCAGTGCCGTCCGGCAGACCAACGTCGAGCTGCGGGCCGCCCGGGAGCAGGGCCTGCGGGTGCTGCTGCGGGCCGAGGCGCTGGCCGCCCTGATGGCCGGCCGGCGCGGGGTGGCCGTCGCCGGCACCCACGGCAAGACGACGACCACCTCGATGCTGACCGTGGCCGCCTTCCACTGCGGCGTCGACCCCAGCTTCGCCATCGGCGGGGACCTCAACGAGGCCGCCAGCAACGCCCACCAAGGCAGCGGCGACCTGTTCATCGTCGATGCCGACGAGAGCGACGGCTCGTTCCTCGTCTACCGGCCGCAGGCCGCCGTGGTGACCAACGTCGAGCCCGACCACCTGGACCACTACGGCAACGCCGCCGCGGTGGACCGGGCGTTCGAGGACTTCGTCCGCACCATCGACCCCGCCGGCTTTCTGGTGGTCTGCGCCGACGACCCGGGCGCCGTCCGGCTGGCCGACGTCGCCCGCGCCGAGGGCGTCGACGTGCGCACCTACGGCCTGTCCGACGGCGCCGACCTGCGGCTGTCCGGCCTGCTCGCCAGCGGCACCACCAGCACGTACGAGCCGGTGCTGCGCGGCCGCCGCCTGCCCGCCGTGCGGCTGGCCGTGCCGGGCCGCCACCTGGCGCTCAACAGCGCCGCGGCGCTGCTCACCGGCATCGGCCTCGGCCTGCCCGCGGCGACCCTCGTCGAGGGGCTGGCCGGCTTCACCGGGGTCCGGCGCCGGATGGAGCTCAAGGGCACGGTGGCCGGGGTGCGGGTCTACGACGACTACGCCCACCACCCGACCGAGGTCACGGCCCAGCTGCACGCCGCCCGGGAGGTCGTCGGCGAGGGTCGCCTGGTCGTCGCCTTCCAGCCGCACCGCTACAGCCGCACGCAGGCGTTCGCCGAGGCCTTCGGCGTGGCGCTGGGCCTGGCCGACGAGGTGGTCGTCATGGAGGTCTACGCCGCCGGCGAGGACCCGATTCCCGGCGCCAACGGGGCCACGGTGGCCTCCGCGGTTCCGCTGCCCCCCGACCGGGTCGTGTTCGAGCCGTCGTGGTCGGCCGTCCCGGCCGAGCTGGCCGGCCGGGCGCGCCCCGGCGACCTGGTCCTGACCCTCGGTGCCGGCGACGTGACGCTGGTCGGGCCCGAGGTGCTCCGGCTGCTCGGGGAGCCGGCGTGACCGCCCGCGACGACGCCTTCCCGGTCGACGCGGGGCCGCCCTTCACCCGCAGCCGCAGCGTGCGCCTGCGGCACGCGCTGGTCGCGCTGATCTTCGCCGCCCTGGTCGGCGGGCTCGGCTGGGTTCTGCTGGCCTCGCCCTGGCTGGCGGTGGACAAGGTGGCCATCACCGGCACCGACCGCACCACCCCCCAGCAGGTCCTGAAGGCGGC
>JAOPWI010000137.1 GCA_025965755.1 Frankiales bacterium
ACGAGCCGCGGCCGAGGGGGCGGTCCTTGCGGGACGGTGCGCGGGTCGGCGGCACGGACGGCCCGACCTGGCAGCGCGGGCACCAGTAGGTCAGCCGGGCGTACGGCGCCGGCCCCTGCTCGCCGGACGCGATGCGGGTGCCGCACCGGCGGCAGGGCTGGCCGCCGCGCTCGAAGACCCAGTGGTCCTGCCCGGGACGCAGCGAGCCGGTCGTCGACTGCTGCCAGCGGCTCCGGTTGGCCGTCATGAGCCGGCTGGCGAGCGTGACCACGGCGGACAGGTCGGGCACGTCGCCGACCGGCAGCCACGGCGACAGCCCCCGCAGGAACAGCACCTCGCAGCGGTAGAGGTTGCCCACGCCGGCCAGGTTGCGCTGGTCGAGCAGGGCCATCCCGATCTCGCGCGCCGGGTCGGCCAGCACGTTGGCCACCGCCCGGTCCGGGTCCCAGTCGGGGCCCAGCACGTCCGGGCCCAGGTGGCCGACGGCGCTGCCCTCGTCGGCCGTCTCCAGCAGCTCCAGGACCGGGAGCCGGTAGCCGACCGCCTGCCACTGCGCGTTCTCGAGCACCGCCCGCACCTGCCACTGCGGGCCGCCGGACCAGCGGTCACCCGGCCGGTAGAGGTGCCAGGACCCGTCCATGCGGAAGTGGGTGTGCAGGGTCAGGCCGCCGGACAGCCGGGTGAGCAGGTGCTTGCCGCGCGGCACCACCTCGAGGACCGACCGCCCGGCCAGGTCCACCGTGGCCAGCTGCGGGACGCGCAGGTCGGCCCGCACCAGCTGCTGGCCGGCGAGGGCCGCGTGCAGGCGCTGGGCGGCCAGCCAGACGGTGTCGCCCTCAGGCACGGCGCCGGCCGATGCTGGTCACCTCACCATGGTGGGCCGGCGCCCCGGGCGGCCCGCACCGGGGTGCCCCCCGCGCTGTGACCTGATCGACATTCCCGGGTCGGACGGGCAGGCAGGCATCGGCCGAGCGGCGTCGAACCTGTTGCAGAATCGCCCCCTCACAGCCGCCCCGCCGGGACTGTGCGGACCACCTGTCCCGCCTCTGATCGAGGGTCTCCTTGCGCTCGCCACGGTCTCTCCTGCTCGCCACCGGGCTGCTGTCGGTCAGCGCCCTCGCGGCCGGCCTGCTCCCTGCCTCGGCCGCCGCTCCGGCCACCTCCGATCACCTGCTGCGCCCGCTCGCCGGCTCGGACTCCGGGACGTTCCCGGGGTCCGAGGTGCCGCTCGGCGACCGCGACGCCCGCGGCCCCTGGCTGCCGCCACTGGCCTCCGCGCAGAGCGCGGTCGCCTCGCTCGGCGCCGGTGTCGAGGTGTCCTGGACCCGCTACGGCACCCCCCGCGTGCTGACCCGCCCCGGCGGCTGGCTGGCTCGGGGGCTTGCGGGCACCCCGGAGCAGGCGGCCCGGGCGTTCCTGCGTGCCCGGCCGGGGCTGCTGGGGCTGTCCGCGGCCCAGGTCGACGACCTGGAGCTGGTGAGCGACACCGCCCTGTCCGAGAGCGCCGCCCGGGTCCTGCTGTTCCGCCAGCTGGCCGGCGGCCTGCGCCTGGCCGAGGACGGGCTCGTGACCGTGGGCGTCCGCGACGGCGCCGTCGCCAGCCTGTCCTCCTCCGCCGTCGGCGCGCGGACCCTCGGCGCGGTCAACACCGTGACGCCCCGGCTCTCCGCGGAGCAGGGCGTGCTGGCCGCGCTCCGGGACGCGGGCATCACGACGCTCACCCTGAACGACCTCACCGTGTCCAGCAAGGTGGAGGCCAGCGGCTTCACGCGGATCGCCGCCAGAGGCCTGGCGCAGGTGCAGCGGGCCCGGTTGCGGGCCCTGCCGACGACCGATCGGGGCACCCGGCTGGTCTGGGAGACCGCGGTGCAGGACGTCGCCGGCGGCCGGGCGACCGCGGCGGCCTCGTTCGTGGACGCGGTCACCGGTGAGGTGCTGCTGCGGCGCGACGCCGTGGACACCGCAGCCCAGGGCACCCGGGCCGTGGCCGGCATGCGCAGCATCGGCTTCGCCGCTCAGGCGGCGCCCAGCGGCGGCCAGTTCTCCGGATCGTTCACCAGAACCGCCTGCTCGGACCCTGTCCCGCTGCTCGTGCCGCCGGGAACGCGCACCATCGCGGTGGTCGCCGCCGCCCTGCTCACCAGCAACGACATCGTCATCAAGATCAATCGTGGCGGCACCACCATCGCCTCCGGCGACACGGCGACCAGCCCTGAGGTCGCGACCGCGTCCCTGGCCGAGCCGGCCAGGGAGGGTGAGCAGTTCACCACCCAGATCTGCCCCTTCGACGCCAGCAGCATGGCGCCGTACGAGTTCGTCGGCAGCTACGTGACCTCCGACCAGGGCCCGCCGCCGGTCCCCGGGCTTCCCCGCCTGCCGCTGCCCGGCGGCGCGCTGTCGGGCCCGCCGACCTGGAGGTACTTCCCGTCCAATCCGACGCTGCCGCGTGGCGCCGCGCCGTCCGGGGACGACCGGTCCACGGTCTGCGCAGGCGCCCCGCGCGAGACGACGGCCAAGGACCTGTCCGGCTGCGACATCTTCACCTACAGCGACACCAGCCCGCTGCCGTACGACGTGGAGGCCACGACCGGCCTGCCGACCTTCACCACCCTCGGCAACAACGCCGTCACCACGAACGCGCAGTACTCCACCTCGCTGACGCCCGGGCCGCCGCTCGTCTCGCCGGTCAGCCCCACCCGCGACTACGCGCCGCCGTTCCGCGACACCTGGCACACCAGCCGGTGCGATCCGCTGTCGATCGTCGACCCGGCCCGGCGGGCCGACATCGACGCCTCGGTGGTCAACCTGTTCGTGGGTCACAACCGCATCCACGACTTCGCCTACCGCCTGGGCCTGACGGAGCCGCGCGGCGCCATGCAGGTCAACAACTTCGGCAAGGGCGGCGCGGAGGGCGACCCCGAGGTGGGCAACACCCAGAACGCCGCCGCGACCAACCCGGTCTTCGGGGTGACCAACCAGGTCACCACCCCGGCCGCGGGTCTGGGGCTCACCGGCCGCAACAACGCCAACCAGATCACGCTGCAGGACGGCATCCCGGGCATCACGAACCAGTACCTGTTCCAGCCGATCGTCGGCTTCTACGGGCCCTGCACCGACGGTGACCTCGACGCGTCGATCTTCCTGCACGAGTACACCCACGCGATCAGCAACCGCCTGGTGGCCGGGCCCGAGACCGGACTGTCCGGGGAGCAGGGCCGCGCGATGGGAGAGAGCTGGAGCGACCTGGTCGCGGTGGAGTACCTGCAGGCGTTCGACCTCGCGGGCAAGCGCGGCGAGGACCCGTACTCCGTGGGTGCCTACGCCACCGGCGACACCGTCGAGGGCATCCGCGACTACAACATGCGGCCGAGCCGCAACCCGCTGACCTACGGCGAGTACGGCTTCGACGCCACGGGCCCGGAGGTGCACGCTGACGGCGAGATCTGGAACGCCATCCAGATGACGGTCCGCGAGGCCCTGATGAAGGCCTACGACGGCCGCTTTCCGTCGACCGACAAGGCGCTCCAGGCCGCCTGCGCTCTCGGCCGCACCGCTTCCGGTGCCGTCGCTCCCAGCTTCGAGGGCTGCCCCGGCAACCGGCGCTGGGTGACGTACCTGTTCGACGCCATGATCCTGCAGGCCAACGGCGAGCCGACCTTCGTGGACCAGAAGAACATGATGCTGGCCGCCGACATGCTCCGGACCAGGGGCGTCGACCAGCGCACGCTGGCCAACGCGTTCGCCTCGCGCGGCCTGGGCGCCAAGGCGACCGCCCGGGACTCCGAGGACACCGACCCGACGCCGAGCTTCGCCAGCCCGACGGCGGCCGACAACGCCACCGTCACCTTCAGGCTGGTGGACGCCACGACCGGCAAGCCGGTCAAGGGGGAGGTCTTCGCCGGCACCTACCAGGCGCGGGCGACTCCGGTCGCCTCGGTCGGGGGTGCCGGCCCGTCGGCCAAGGCGGCCAGGGCGGTCAACACCACGCCGACCGCATCCTTTGTCTCGGGTGCCTACCGGTTCGTCGTCCGCGCTCCGGGCTACGGGCTGCAGCGCTTCTCGGCGACCCTCACCCCGGGGACCAGGACGCAGACCTTCACGGTCAGCCAGAACGTCGCGTCCGCCACGCGGGGCGCTCAGGCAGCCGGCGACGGCTTCCGCCTGGCCCAGGTCATCGACGACGACGAGGGCACCAACGGCGGCTTCGACGGGGTCGAGCAGCAGGCTCCGGTGGCCGGTCGCTCGATCGTCGTCGACCTGGCCGGTGACCTCAACACGATCAGCCGGATCGCGGTCAGCGCCCTGCACCGTCCCGCCGACCCGGACGTCGACGGCGACTTCGGCGGTGGCCGCCTGCTGGGCGTGCGCGGCTTCGACCTGCAGGCCAGCACCGACCGGGGCAAGACCTACACGACGGTCTACCGCAGCCCGGAGAACTTCTTCCCGGCCGACCGGCCGCGCGCCGTGGCTCCCGACCTCAACCTGCGCACCGTCACGCTGCCCAGGGCGATTCGGGCCGACCACCTCAAGCTGGTCGTCCGGTCCAACCAGTGCACCGGCGCCCCGGACTTCCGCGGCGAGCAGGAGGCCGACCCGCTGAGCGACTCGGACTGCCCGTCCACGGCGAACGCCTTCCGCGTGACGGTGACCGAGCTGCAGGCGTTCGGGGCCTCCGCGGTCCGCCCCCGGGCGGTGGCCGCCACCCTGCCCCGCGGCGGCACCTCGACCGGCGGCACCTC
>JAOPWI010000147.1 GCA_025965755.1 Frankiales bacterium
ACCGGCTGCTCAGCGCCGACCCCGTCATGCGGGCGGAGGCTGCCGCCCGGTCGCGGACCGAGCGGCTGCTGCGGCGGGCGCTGCCGGACGACCGGCTGCGCCTGGTCTACCAGCCGCTGGTCGACCTGGACACCGGCCAGGTCCTCGGTGCGGAGGCGCTGCTGCGCCTGGTCGACGACGACGGCTCGCTGCTGCTGCCCTCGGAGTTCGTCACCGTGGCCGAGCAGACCGACCTCGTCGTCGGGATCGGCACCTGGGTGCTGCGTGAGGCCTGCCGGCAGCTGGCCCGCTGGCAGCAGGCCACCACCCAGCCGCTGACCATGTCGGTCAACTGCTCGGCCCGCCAGGTCGCCTGTCCCGACTTCGCCGAGGTCGTGCTCACCGCCGCCCGCGACGCCGGCGTTGCGGCCGAGCGGCTGGTCCTCGAGCTGACCGAGACGGCGCTGCTGGAGGCCACCCCCCAGACGCTGGTCCAGCTCAAGCGGCTGCGCGGCCATGGCGTGGCGGTCGGCATCGACGACTTCGGCACCGGCTGGTCCTCGCTGCGCGCCCTGCGCGACCTGCCGGTCAGCTTCCTCAAGGTCGACCGCTCGTTCGTCGCCGGCCTCACCATCGAGCACGCCGACGCGGTCGTCGTGAACGCCGTCGTCGCGCTCGCCCGCGAGCTCGGGCTGGACTGCGTGGCCGAGGGCATCGAGACGCAGGCGCAGCTGGCGGCGCTGCAGGCGATCGGGACGCCGACCGGGCAGGGCTTCCTGCTGTCGCGTCCGCTGGCCGCGTCCGCGCTCACCGGCGTGCTGACCCGCCGCCTGGTTCCCGTACCGGTCATCCAGCTGCCCGAGAGCGCGCCGCTCGGCGCCTGACCGCGGCCCGCTTGCGCGTTCGCCGCTGCGTCGGCGAGAGTCGCCGCCGTGCCGGAGCTGCCCGAGGTGGAAGCGCTCGCCACGTTCCTGCGCGCCCGCGCCGTCGGCCGCGTCGTCGCCCGCATCGACGTTCCCGGCATGCACGTGCTGAAGACGTACGACCCGCCGCCCACCTCGCTGGCCGGGCTGCAGGTCACCGCGGCGACGCGGCACGGCACGTTCCTCGACCTCGACGTGGACGGCCTGCACCTCGTCGTCCACTTCGCCCGCGCGGGCTGGCTGCAGTGGCGCGACAGACTGCCACCCGCGCCGCCGCGCATGGGCAAGGGACCGGTCGCCCTGCGCGTGCACCTCGACGACGGGTCAGGCTTCGACCTGACCGAGGCCGGCACCCGCAAGGGCCTCGCGGTGTACGTGGTGCGCGACCCGGCCGACGTGCCCGGCGTCGCGCGCCTCGGCGTGGACCCGCTGTCGGCGCAGTTCACTCTCGAGGAGTTCGCCGGGTTGCTGGCCGGCCAGCGTGGCCAGGTGAAGGGGCTGCTGACCGACCAGTCGCACATCGCCGGCCTGGGCAACGCCTACAGCGACGAGGTGCTGTGGGAGGTCGGCCTGTCGCCGTTCAAGCCGGCCGGCAACATTTCGGCGGCCGATGTGGCGCGGCTGCACGCGGCGATCGTCGACGTCCTGCGCACCGCGCTCGCCCGTGCCGAGGGCCAGGCGGCCGCGTCGCTCAAGGCCGAGAAGAAGGCGGGCCTGAACGTGCACGCCCGCGCCGGCCTGCCGTGCCCGCGCTGCGGCGACACCATCCGCGAGGTGTCCTTCGCCGACAAGGCGCTGCAGTACTGCCCGAGCTGCCAGACCGACGGCAAGCCGCTGGCCGACCGCCGCCTGTCGCGCCTGCTCAAGTAGCGGTCGCCGGGCTCCGCCGGCTGGAAGGCGCGCGGCCCGGCCGGGCCGGGCCACGAGCATCCGGGTCTGCAGCACCAGGGCGCCCTGCGCGCTGTGCTCGCCGGCCATCGGGCCGACCACGGTCATGCCGGCCAGGCGCATGGTCAGCGGGCCGGTCACCCGGCTGCGGATGCCGATGAGCTCCACGAAGCCGTCGGTCTGGCCGCAGGTGCGGCCGCGGTCGCTGTCGGCGTCCTGCACGGTCGCGACCCGCACGCGGTCGCCGTACCGCTCGACCGCCTCGGCCTCGGTGAGCCCCACGTGCCCGACCTCCGGGTCGGTGAACGTCACCCACGGGACGACCCGGTCGCGAGACGTCCGCGGGACCCGAGCGGGCGCCGTGCACGCGGCGGGCCGCCTCCAGCAGGGCCTTGCTGGGGACGCAGCCCTAGTGGGTGCAGTCGCCGCCGGGCCGGTCGGCGCCCAGTCCGGTGGCCCCGGCGACCAGGACGACCAGGTCGTCGTCCGTCACGAGCGGCGGTACGGGTCAGGGGACACGCGCTGATCGTGGCAGCCGGTGCCAGGATGGGTGCGTGACTTCCGTGCCGCTGCCCACCGTCGACGTCCGCTCCGTCGGGTCCGACGACCTGCTGTTGGACGTCCGCGAGGACGACGAGTGGATCGCCGGGCACGCCCCGCAGGCCGTCCACCTGCCGATGTCGCAGCTGGTGGCGCGCCTGGCCGAGGTGCCCGCGGACCGGCCGGTCAGCGTCATCTGCCACGTCGGCGGGCGCAGCGCGCAGGTCACGGCGTACCTGCTGCAGCGGGGCTTCGACGCCCGCAGCGTGGACGGCGGGATGGACGCGTGGGAGCGCGCCGGCCTGCCGGTCGTCACCGGCGGCGGTCCCCGGTGAGCGCGCCCGGCCCGGGCAGCTGGCGGGTGCTCGCGCTTCCGCCGCTGCAGCCCGCGGCGATGGAGAGCCTGTTCGGCGACGAGCGCGTCGAGCTGGTTCTGCCCGAGCAGCGCACCCAGGCCGCGGTCGACGCGCTGCTTCCCGAGGTGGACCTGGTGCTCGGCGACTGGTCGCCGACGCTGCGGCTGACCCATCCCGGGCCGCGGGTCTGCTTCGTCCAGCAGCCCAGCGTCGGTGTCGACGGCATCACGCTGGACGCGTTCACCCAGGCGGGGGTGCCGGTGTCCAACACCGCCGGCAGCAACACCCGCAGCGTCGCGGAGTGGTGCCTGGCCGCGGTGCTCGGGCTGCTGCGCAAGACGACGCTCGCGGACGCGGCCGTGCGTCGCGGCGAGTGGCCGCAGCTGAGCCTGGGCGGGCGCGAGCTCGCTGGCAGCGCCGTGGGCGTCGTCGGCATGGGCCCGATCGGTCGCGAGGTGGCCACGATCCTCGGCGCGATGGGCTGCCGGGTCAGCTACTGGAGCCGCACCGAGAAGCCGGACGCGCCGGCGACGTACGCCGACCTGGACACGCTGCTGGCCACCAGCGACGTCGTCGTGCTTGTCATCGCCCTCGGTGACCAGACGCGCCACCTGCTCGACGCGCGGCGGCTGGCGCTGCTGCGTCCCGGCGCCCTGCTCGTCAACGCCGCCCGCGGTCAGGTGATCGACGAGCCGGCGCTGGTGGAGCTGCTCAGAAGCGGCACGCTCGGGGGCGTGGCGCTGGACGTGTACGCCGCCGAGCCGCTGCCGGCCGACTCGCCGCTGCGGTCGCTGCCCGAGGGCTCCAGCCAGCTGCTGCTGTCGCCGCACGCCGCCGGGTCGTCGGCGCAGGCCGCCATGGCCATCGTCGGCAAGGCCACCGCCAACCTGCGACGGGTGCTCGACGGCGAGCCCGTGGTCGACGTCGTCAACGGGGTGGACGCCCGGGTGGTGCGCCGGACCTGAGGGCGCCGCGTTCAGGCGCCCCCCCGTCGGGCATCCTGAGGGCGTGCCCTCCCGGTCGGTCCTGGTCGTCGCGCACCGGGGGTCCTCCGGCTCGGCCGCCGAGCACACGCTGGCGGCGTACGAGCTGGCCGTCCAGGAAGGTGCCGACGCACTCGAGTGCGACGTGCGGCTGACCCGCGACGGCGTGCTGGTCTGCGTGCACGACCGCAAGGTGGACCGGACCTCCAACGGCCGCGGGGTCGTCTCCACGCTCGAGCTGCGGGAGCTGGCCGAGCTGGACTTCGCGTCCTGGCGCCGCGCCCAGCACGACCCGCTGCTGGAGGCCGACTGGGAGGAGGTCGA
>JAOPWI010000078.1 GCA_025965755.1 Frankiales bacterium
TGGCCTGCACGCCGAGGCGCCGGGCGGCCCCGACGAGCGCGAGCGCCGCCTCCGGACCGGGGCAGGTGATCTCGAGGCTGGAGGACCGGCCCGGCTCGGTGAGCGAGCCGTGCGCCAGGAACGCCCCGCGCCAGGCGGCCGCTGCGTCGCAGACGCCACCGCTGACCACCTGCGGCGGCAGCCCGCGCACCGGCCGGCCGTGGCCGTCGATCAGCCCGGTCTGGCGGGCCAGCCCGTCGCCGTCCTTGCTGACCCGGACGACGTAGCGGTTGCCCTTGCGCAGGCCGCCGGCCGCCACGACGTGGACGTCGCTGGCGTGGCCGTAGACCTCGGCGACCTCCTTGCGCAGGCGGCGGGCGGTCGAGCCGGTGTCCAGCTCGGCCTCGACGACGATGCGCCCCGAGACCAGGTGCAGGCCGCCGGCGAAGCGCAGCAGGGCCGACATCTCGGCCTTGCGGCAGCACGGCTTGGTGACCGACAGCCTCGACAGCTCGTCCTTGACGGCGGACGTCATGGCCATGGGTCTCCTTGGGTCGTCGATCGGGTCGTCGATCGGGTCGTCGGGCGGGCCGTCGAGCGGGCCGCCGCGCCGGTGGGGTGCGACGGAACGGGTGCTGCGGCCAGGACGGACCGGTAGGCCGCCGCGAGCCGGGTGGGGTCGTGCCGGGCGGTGCCATCGCCCAGAGCCACCGGCGCGAGCACGAGCTCGGCGCCCAGGCTCTGGGCGGCCAGGCGCAGGCTGGCCGGGTCGCGCACCGCGTCGCGGTCGGCGACGACGACGTCCAGCCGCAGCCCGGGCGCGTGGGCGGCCAGCACCTCCAGGTGCGCCTCCGGGCTGAAGCCGTCGGTCTCGCCGGCCTGCGGGGACAGGTTGAGGGCGACCAGCCGGCGCGCCGAGGTCTGCTCCAGCGCCTCGCGCAGCGCGGGGACCAGCAGGTGCGTGAGCACGCTGGTGAACCAGGAGCCCGGCCCGAGCACGACCCAGTCGGCCTCGAGCACCGCGGCGACGGCCTCGGGACAGGCGGTCGGCTCCTCGGGGCGCAGCGACACCGCGCACACCTGGCCGGGGGTCGTCGCGACGGCGTACTGGCCGACGACCTGGCGCAGCGCGCTCGGATCGTCGGGGTCCAGGCCGACGACCTCGGCCACGATGTCGAGCGGCACCGTGCTGGCCGGCAGCACCCGCCCGACGACGCCGAGCAGCCGGCCGACCAGGTCCAGCGCCTGCACCTGGTCGCCGGTGCACTGCGCCAGGCCGGTGAGCAGCAGGTTGCCCACGGCATGGCCGGCCAGCGGGCCGTCGCCGGGAAAGCGGTGCTGGAGCAGCGTCTGCCAGGTACGGCCCCAGTCGTCGTCACCGGCGAGGGCGGCCAGGGCCATCCGCAGGTCGCCGGGCGGCAGTGCGTCCATCTCCCGGCGCAGCCGGCCGCTGGACCCGCCGTCGTCGGCGACGGTGACCACGGCGGTCAGCCGGTCGGTCAGCTGCCGCAGGGCGGACAGGCTGGCCGCCAGCCCGTGGCCGCCGCCGAGCGCGGTGACGCGCGGGGCGGTCACTCGCGCCCCAGGTCGCGGTGGACCACCTGCACGTCGACCCGGGGGCCGGCCATCCGGGCGGCGATCGCCTCGGTCAGGGCCACGCTGCGGTGCTTGCCGCCGGTGCAGCCGACGGCGAGCAACGCGTAGCGCTTGCCCTCCCGCTCGTAGCCCTCGAGGGTCAGGCGCAGCAGCCCCTCGACCCGGTCCTGGAACTCGCCCGCGCCGTCCTGCGAGAGCACGTAGTCGCGCACCGCGGGGTCGCAGCCGGTCTGCGGGCGCAGCTCGGGCACCCAGTGCGGGTTGGGCAGGAAGCGGCAGTCGACGACGAGGTCGGCGTCGACCGGCAGGCCGTACTTGAACCCGAACGACAGCACGGTGAGGTGGAGCACGCCGGCCCGGCCCTCGGTCCCGAAGGCCGCGATGACCTTGTCGCGGAGCTGGTGGACGTTGAGCACGCTGGTGTCCAGGACCAGGTCGGCCTCGCCGCGCAGGTCGAGCAGCAGCGCGCGCTCCTTGCGGATGCCATCGACCAGCCGCCGGTCGCCCTGCAGCGGGTGCGGGCGGCGGACGCCCTCGAAGCGGCGGACCAGGACCTCCTCGGAGGCCTCGAGGAACAGCACCCGGCGGGAGACACCCCGTCGATCGAGCTCGGACAGCGCCGTGGCCAGGTCCGAGGAGAAGGCCAGGCTGCGGACGTCGGCGACCACGGCGATCTTGCTCACCGCGCCCTGCGAGCGGCTGCCCAGGTCGACCATGGTGGCCAGCAGCGACGGCGGAAGGTTGTCGACGACGAACCAGCCGAGGTCCTCCAGGCACTTGGCCGCCGTCGAGCGGCCGGCGCCGGACAGCCCGGAGACGACGACGAGCTCCAGCGGAGCGGGAGGCACGGGGTCGAGCGTCATCCGACGACCTCTCCGGTCGCGGGGTCGAAGGCCGGCACGGCCGGCTCGTCGCCGGCCAGCGCCCGGACGACCGACTCGGCGGTGCGAGGGCCCACGCCGGGCACCTCCAGGACGTCCTCGACGGTCGCGGCGCGCAGCCGCTTCAGGGATCCGAAGTGTCGCAGCAGCGCCTTGCGGCGGGTGTCGCCCAGCCCGGGCACCTCGTCCAGGGCGCTCTCCACCATGCTCTTGCTGCGCTTGTGCCGGTGATAGGCGATGGCGAAGCGGTGCGCCTCGTCGCGCACCCGCTGCAGCAGATAGAGCCCCTCGGACGTGCGCGGCAGGATCACCGGGTCCGGGTCGCCCGGCAGCCAGACCTCCTCCAGCCGCTTGGCCAGCCCGCACAGCGCGACGTCGTCGATGCCCAGCTCGTCCAGGGCCGCCTGAGCGGCGGCGACCTGTGGCTGACCGCCGTCCACGACGACCAGCTGCGGCGGATAGGCGAAGCGTCGCGGGCGCCCGGTCTCCGGGTCGATGCCCGGCCGGTCGTCGCCCTCCCCGTCGGTCTGGCCGGTCTCGGACCGCTCGTCGAGGTAGCGCGAGAACCGCCGGCGCACGACCTCGCGCATCGACGCGGTGTCGTCCTGGCCGTCCACGCCGCGCACGCCGAAGCGGCGGTACTCCGACTTGCGGGCCAGCCCGTCCTCGAAGACCACCATGCTGGCGACGACGCTGGTGCCCTGCAGGTTGGAGATGTCGAAGCACTCGATCCGCAGCGGCGCCTCGGCCAGGCCCAGCGCCTCCTGGATCTCGGCCAGAGCGGTGGACCGGGCGGTGAGGTCGCTGGCGCGCTTGGTCTTGTGCAGCGCGAACGCCTGTTTGGCGTTGCGCTCGACGGTCTCCATGAGCGCCTTCTTGTCCCCGCGCTGCGGCACCCGCAGGTCCACCCGGGTGCCGCGCAGGTCGCACAGCCAGCGGCTGAGCGCGTCGGCGTCCGGCGGCAGCGCCGGCACGAGCACCTCGCGGGGCACGTCGTCGCCGCCGTCCTGGAGCCGGAAGGCCGCGCCCGGCTCCATCCGGCGGTCGATCCGGAGCTCGTCCTCGGCATCCGGGTCGTCGCCGTACGCCTGGGCGAGGAACTGCCCCACCAGCTCGCCGGTCGACAGGTCCTCGACCTTGTCGACGACGTAGCCGCGCTGCCCGCGGACCCGGCCGCCCCGGACGTGGAAGATCTGGATGGCGGCCTCGAGCTGGTCCTCGGCCACCCCGATGACGTCGGCGTCGGTGGCGTCCGTCAGCACGACGGTCTGCTTCTCCATGGCGCGGGTCAGCGCGCCGATGTCGTCGCGGATGCGGGCGGCGCGCTCGTACTCCTGGTCCTGCGCTGCCTGGGCCATGTCGCGCTCGAGCCGCTTGAGGAAGCGCCCGGACTGGCCGGCCATGAAGTCGCAGAAGTCGTCGACGATCGCCCGGTGCTCCTCGGCGGTGACCGTGCCGACGCAGGGGGCCGAGCACTTGTCGATGTAGCCGAGCAGGCAGGGGCGCCCGACCTGGCCGGCGCGGACGAAGACGCCCTTGCTGCAGGTCCGCGCCGGAAAGACCCGGAGCAGCAGGTCGAGCGTCTCGCGGATGGCCCAGGCATGGGCGTACGGGCCGAAGTAGCGCACGCCCTTCTTCTTCGGGCCGCGCATCACCTGGAGCCGGGGGAACTCCTCCCCCACCGTCACGGCCAGGCTGGGATAGCTCTTGTCGTCGCGGTACTTGACGTTGAACCGCGGGTCGTACTGCTTGATCCAGGAGTACTCGAGCTGGAGCGCCTCGACCTCGGTGCCGACGACCGTCCACTCCACGCTGGCCGCGGTGGTGACCATCTGGCGGGTGCGGGGGTGGAGCGCGCCGACGTCCTGGAAGTAGCTCGACAGGCGGCTGCGCAGGCTCTTCGCCTTGCCGACGTAGACCACCCGGCCGGTCGCGTCGCGGAAGCGGTAGACGCCCGGAGACACCGGGATCGTCCCCGGCGCCGGCCGGTACGACGACGGGTCTGCCACGAGGTTCAGCCTACGTCCGACGGCCGACGGGACGGGCCCGCGGACGGACCCGGGTGGCGTCCGGACCGGGCGCAGTGCCAGGCTCGGGGCCGCCCTGACCGCCCGCCGACTGGGAGGAGTCCCGTGCCCCCGCAGGACGCGCCCGGTGAGGGCGTGCCGGCGCAGGACCGGGCGGCCGCCGGCGACTGCGTGGTCGTGGGTCCGGACGGTGAGATCAGCGCGATGTCCGTGATCGCCGACGGCGGCGTCTCGGGCCGGGGCCGGCTGACCGTGCTGCGCCTGGGCTGGCACCCGGAGGATCCGCTGGCCGTCCAGCTGCGCCTGTCGGCGCAGCCCGACCACCCGGCGCTGCCGCGGGGCAGCTGGTCGGTGCTGCGCGACTTCCTGCGCTACGGGCTGGAGGAGCCGACCGGCGACGGTGACGTGCGCCTGCGCCCGGACGAGGAGCGCGACCGGCTCTGGCTCGAGCTGGCGCGCTTCGGCCGGGCGGTCTGCGTGTCGGTCCCCCGCGCCACGGTGCGAGCGCTGCTGGACCGCAGCGAGCTCGCGGTGCCGGCGGGCGAGGAGCGCAGTGACGCCGCCGTCGACGCGCTGCTGGCCCGCCTGCTCACCGACGGCTGAGCCCGGTCAGCTGCGGTAGATCGACACCGGCACGCCGATGGTGAGCAGCGGGTAGAGCCGGTCCTGCGCCGAGTTGGTGACCCGGATGCAGCCGTGGCTGGCCGGATAGGTCGGCACGCTCGGGCTGCCGTGGATGGCCCAGCCCTGCACGAAGTACGCCGGGCGGTACAGCTCGCCCAGCCGGCTCACGCGAATGCCGTTGATCTTGCGCTGAATGGAGAAGCGGCCCTCCGGCGTGAACGCCCGGTAGGTCACGCCGTCGGACTCGTACAGCTCGTTGTTGCCCGACGAGATGTCGACGATCCGCTGGAGCCGGCCGCCCTGCGACAGGTAGAGCACCTGCTTGGTCAGGTCGATCTCGACCGCGCGCCCCGCGGACGGGTGGCGCAGGACGACGCCGCGCGGAGCCGCCAGCCGGGCCCGGCTGGTCTTGTCGTAGACGCCGGTGCGGGGCAGGCCCTGCGACTTCTGCCAGGCGGTCAGGCCGTGGCGGGTGTCAGCGTCGAACACGCCGTCGACGGGGCCGACGTCGGCCCGCTGCGCGGCGAGCCGCTCCTCCAGGACCCGGACGTCACCGCCGCGGTCGCCCTGCCGCAGCTGGCGCCCCTCGACGACCAGGCCCAGCGCCGGCGCGGCGGCCTGCAGGTGGGCCGGCGCGGCCGGCAGAACCGCGCGGAAGACGAAGCGTCCGAGGGCGCCGGGCGTGACGACCCAGCGGAAGTCGCCGGCGGACGTGACCGGCACCAGGGCGATCGCCCGCCAGGTGCCGTCCGCAGCGCGGCGCTGCACCTGGACCCGCGCGCCCTGGTAGGCCGGCGTGAGCCGCCCGGTCAGCGACGCGGAGCGCCCCAGCTCCACCGCCGACGGGGTCAGCCGGCCGGTCAGGGAGGGCTGCAGGGCGACCAGCACGCGGGCGCTGTCCACGACCGGGCGGCTGGCGGTGCGCAGCACGAACTCGGTCGAGACGCGCGGCGCGAAGCGATAGGAGACGGCGCCGTCCCCGGCCGAGGTGGCCCGGCCGACCCGGGTGAAGCCGCCGCCAC
>JAOPWI010000206.1 GCA_025965755.1 Frankiales bacterium
ACAGCGCCTCGACGCGCAGGCCCTCCGCCCGCAGCGGCTCGGCCCGCTCCTCGCTGCGGTCGGCCACCGTCACCCGGGCGCCCAGGTCGCGCAGCACCCGGGCCGCCGCAGCACCGCTGATCCCGGCGCCGGCGACGACGACCGGCAGCCCGCCATAGGGCGGCAGCACGGCGGAGGTCATCCCAGCGGCCCGGTGGACAGGAACTCGGCGTAGAAGACGCCGAGGCCGAAGGCCACCGCGAGCCCCGCGATGATCCAGAAGCGGACGATGACGGTGTTCTCCACCCACCCGGCGAGCTCGAAGTGGTGGTGAATCGGCGCCATGTTGAAAACCCGTTTTCTGGTGAGCTTGAAGACGCCGATCTGGATCATGACCGACAGCGTCTCGATGACGAACAGGCCGCCCAGGACGACGAGCAGCAGCTCGGTCCTCGTGACGATGGCGATGCCGGCCAGCAGACCGCCGAGCGCCAGCGAGCCGGTGTCGCCCATGAAGATCTTGGCTGGCGAGGCGTTCCACCACAGAAAGCCGAAGCAGGCGCCCATCGCGGACGCGGCGACCAGGGCGACGTCGAGGGGGTCGCGCACCAGGTAGCAGGAGGCGGCGTTGGCCCCCTCTCGGGCGCAGGCGTTGCCGAACTGCCAGAAGGCGATGACGACGTAGGACGCCAGCACCATCACGCTGGAGCCGCTGGCCAGGCCGTCCAGGCCGTCGGTGAGGTTGACCGCGTTGGACCAGCCGCTGATGAGGAAGTACGCGAAGACGACGAAGCCGACGGTGCCCAGCGAGAACGCGGTGTAGTCGCGGACAAAGGACAGGTTGGTCGAGGCCGGCGTGAGCCCCTCGTCGTTGCGGAACTGCAGCGCGAGGACCGCGAAGCCGCCGCCGACGACCAGCTGGCCGATGAACTTGGCCGCCGCGGTGAGGCCGAGCGAACGCTGCTTGCGGATCTTGATGAAGTCATCGAGAAAGCCCACCGCGCCCAGGCCCACCATCAGGCCGAGCACGAGCAGGCCGCTGGCGGTCGGGCCCCGGCCGGGCTGGTTGATCACCAGCAGGTGAGCGACCAGATAGCCGACGACGGTCGCGGCGATGATCACCACGCCGCCCATGGTGGGCGTGCCCCGCTTGGTGGCGTGGCTGGACGGGCCGTCCTCGCGGATCTCCTGGCCGTAGCCCCGGCGGCGGAACAGCTTGACCACCGCAGGGGTGCCGAGCAGGGACAGGATCAGGGCCGTCAGGGCGGCGATGAGGACGGACCTCACGTGGGGACCTCCTCGAGCAGGGCGGCCGCGACCCGTTCGAGCCCGGCGGAGCGGGAGGCCTTGACGAGCACCACGTCGCCCGGCTGCAGGTGCGCGCGCAGCAGCGCGACGGCCTCGTCGGCATCGGCCACGTGGACCGACTCGCCGCCCCACGAGCCCTCGAGCACGGCGCCGGCGTAGATGCCGCCGGCCTGCTCCCCCACCACGATGAGCCCGGTGGGGTCCAGGCGGACGAGAAAGCGGCCCAGATCCATGTGCTGGTCGCGGGCGGTGTCGCCGAGCTCGGCCATGTGCCCGAGGACCGCCCAGGTGCGGCGGGTCTTGCCGCGGCTCATGATCGCGAGGGTCTTCAGGGCGGCGCGCATGGAGTCGGGGTTGGCGTTGTAGGCGTCGTTGACGACGGTCACGCCGTCGGGCCGCTCGACGACCTCCATGCGCCAGCGGCTGACCGGCCGCGCGGCCGACAGCAGCTCGGCGACCCGGGCCACGTCGCGGGTCACGCCCGCGCTGAGCACCGCGGCGGCCACGGCCAGCGCGTTGTGCACCTGGTACTCGCCGACCACGGTCAGGTGCACGTCGGCCGAGCCCTGCGCCGCGACCAGCCGGAAGGCGGCCCGGCCGTCGCCGTCGAGCTCCACGGCCTCGGCCCGCACGTCCGCGCCGGTTCCGGTGCCGTACGTCGTGACCGGCCGGTCGGTGCGGCGGCGCATGGCGAGCACCCGGACGTCGTCGGCGTTCAGGACGGCGCCGCGGGCGGCCGCCTCGACCAGCTCGCCCTTGGCGCGGGCGATGCCCTCGACCGAGCCGAACTCACCGAGGTGAGCGCTGCCCACGTTGAGCACCACCGCGACGTCGGGCCGGGCGATGCCGCACAGGAAGGCGATGTGGCCGACCCCGCGGGCGGAGTACTCGAGCGCGGCGAAGCGGGTCTGGGCGGTGCGGCGCAGCGCGGTCAGCGGGAGGCCGAGCTCGTTGTTGAACGAGCCCTCCGGGGCCAGCGTCTGGCCGAAGCCGGCCAGCACCTGGGCCAGCAGGTCCTTGGTGGACGTCTTGCCGCTGCTGCCGGTGACGCCGAACGTCAGCGGCTGGTCGCGGGAGAAGACCTCGGTCGCCAGCGCCTGCAGCGCGGCCAGCGGGTCGGCCACCACGAGCTGCGGAATGCCCACGTCGACCGGACGGGCCACCAGGGCGCCGACGGCGCCGGCGGCGGCCGCGGCGGCGACGTGGTCGTGGCCGTCGACCCGCTCGCCGGGCAGCGCGACGAACAGGTCGCCGGGCCCGACCAGCCGCGAGTCGACCCGGACCTCGCCGGTCACCTCTGCAGCGCCGGCCGTCGGCGCGCCCACGGCGGCGGCCACCTCGGCCAGCGACAGGCGGATCACGACGACACCCGGTGCAGGACCTCGCGCAGGACCACCCGGTCGTCGAAGGGCGTGATCACGCCGCCGATGTCCTGGCCGGTCTCGTGGCCCTTGCCGGCCACCACGACGGTGTCGCCGGGCCGGGCCAGCGCCACGGCGGCCGCGATCGCCGCCGCCCGGTCGGGCTCGACCACCGCATCCGGGGCTCCGGCGGCCATCTCGGCCAGGATCGCCAGCGGGTCCTCGCTGCGCGGGTTGTCGCTGGTCAGGACCGCCACGTCGCAGCCCTGCGCCAGGGCCCGCCCCATCAGCGGCCGCTTGGCCCGGTCGCGATCCCCGCCGCAGCCCAGCACGCCGATGATCCGGCCGCTCGTGACGGGGCGCAGGGCCTCCAGCAGCGTGCGGACCGCGTCCGGCGTGTGGGCGTAGTCGACGACGGCCAGGAACGGCTGGCCGGC
>JAOPWI010000220.1 GCA_025965755.1 Frankiales bacterium
TGGCGGGGCCAGGGTGCCGTCCGGCGCGCGGGGGCCCCGGTCCCCGGACCGCGCCGCGCGGGCCCGCCCTGGCGTGACGGCGCCGCACGCGGTAGGCAGAGACTCCCCCGCACGTCCCGCAACGAGAGGCACCGCATTGACCACCGCGAACCCCCGGCAGAACACCACCTTCGCGAGCGGCGAGGGGCAGGCGCACGGCTACCTGGCCCTGCCCGCGCAGGGCAGCGGACCGGGCGTCATCGTCATCCAGGAGTGGTGGGGCCTGACCGACCACATCGCCGACGTCACCGACCGGCTCGCCGCCGAGGGCTTCGTCGCGCTCGCGCCTGACCTCTACGGCGGTCGCACCACCCACGACGCCGACGAGGCCGGCCAGCTGATGATGTCGCTGCCGGTGGACCAGGCCGCCCGCGACCTCGGCGGCGCGGTCGACTTCCTGCTCGGCCACGAGGCGGTCACCAGCAGCACGGTCGGCGCGGTCGGCTTCTGCATGGGCGGCGGCTTCGTGCTGCTGCTGGCCGCCCAGCAGGGCGACAAGGTCGGCGCGGCCGTGCCGTTCTACGGCGTCGGCCCGGCCGTTCCGGAGCAGTACCGCGGGCTGACGGCGTCGGTGCTGGGCCACTACGGCGAGCAGGACGACTTCTACCCGGCCGAGGCGGCCCGGGCCCAGGAGCAGCAGATCCGCGAGGAGTCGGGCGCGCCGGTGGAGTTCCACTACTACCCGGCCGGCCACGCCTTCCACAACGACAGCAACGCCCTGGGCACCTACGACGCCGAGAACGCCAGGCTCGCCTGGAGCCGCACGGTGGAGTTCCTGCGCGCGCAGCTCGGGTAGCACGCGCCGCGGCCCGGCTCCCCTGCTTCAGGGGCGCCGGGCCGCGGGCGTACGGGCAGTACAGCTAGGCGTCGGAGCGGACCCAGCCGCCGGTGGTCTTGGGCTTGCGCGCGCCGCCCTGGCCAGCCGAGGGGGCGGCACCGGCACTGGCGCCGGAGGAGACCAGCCACTCGCGCTGGGTGGCCAGCTGCTGCTCCAGGTCGGCGGTGGGCCGGCCGGCAGCCTGCGCCCGGGCGAGCTTCTGCTCCAGCTCGGCGATGCGCTCGCGGAGCTTGACGGTGAAGGACGACTCGATCGGCCGCGCGGGCACGGCGCCGGCGTCGCGGATCTTCTCCTCCACCGCGCCCATCCGGTCCTCGAGCGAGCGCATGGCATCGCGCGGGACCTTGCCGACGGCCTCCCAACGCTCCTGCAGCTGGCGCAGGCGGGCCTTGGCCTTGTCCAGGCCCTGGGCCGGGTCGAGCGCCTCGGCCTCGGCGAGGATCTCCTCCTTGAGGGTCTGGTTGCCCTTGAACTCCTCGTCCTGCTCCGCGAACTGCTGGTTGCGGAAGCCGAAGAAGACGTCCTGGGCGGCCTTGAACTGCTGCCAGAGGCTGTCCTCGACCTCGCGCGGCGCGCGGCCGGCGGTCTTCCAGTCCTGCATGAGCTGCTTGTAGCGGTCGGCCGTGGCCCGGAAGTCGGTCTTGTCCGAGACGTTGGCGCTGAGCTGCTGGGCCTGCTTGACCAGCTCCTCCTTGCGCTGCTTGGAGACCTCGCGCTGCTGCTCGAGCGCCGCGAAGTGGGTCGTGCGGCGCTCGGTGAAGCGCTTGCGCGCGGCGGCGACGCGCTGCCAGAGCTCGTCGTCGGCCTTCTTGTCGAGCTGGCCGGCCTTCTTCCAGTCGTCGCCCAGCGTGCGCAGCCGCTCGCCGGCGCCCTTCCAGTCCGAGCTGCCGGACAGCTTCTCGGCCTCCTCGGCCAGGGCGCTCTTCACCTCGGCGATCTTGACGCGCTCCTCGGCCTTGACGGCCTTGGCCGCCTCAGCCGCCTCGGCGGTCTTCTCGACGAGCGCGTCGACGCGGCGCTCGAGCGAGGCCAGATCACCGACGGCCGCGGCCGCGGGCACCTGCGCCTTGAGCCGCGCGGCGCTGGTGGCGACCTGGCGCGGGTCCCCGACCCCGGCGCGCAGCCGCTGCTCGAGCAGCTGCACCTCCGTGGCCATCTGCTCATACCGCCGCACGAAGTGGGCGAGGCCCTCCTCCGGTGCCCCGGCGTGCCAAGACCCGACGGCGCGCTCGCCATCCTCGGTCTTGACGTAGACGGTGCCGTCCTCGGCGACCCTGCCCCACTCGCTCATGCCACTCCCAGATCGCGGTGCTGTCCCCTCCATCCTCGCGCATCGGGCGCCCGGCAGCCGCAGGGCGGGCCGTCGGAGCTCGCGCAGGGCATGCTCGGGGGCATGACGCGGCGGTCCCGGGGCGAGCTGGCGGCCCTGCTGGTGCTGTACGTCCTGCCCCTGGCGGCCACCGTCGGCCTGCTCGCCGCCTTCGGTCTGTGGGTGCTGGCGGGCGCCCTGGTGGTCATCGAGCTGTGCGTCGTGTCGGCCGTCGCGCTGGCCCGCCGCCGGCCGGAGCGGGCCGCCCGGCAGCCGGTGTCCGGCTCGGCGGTCGTCGGGGGCATCGCAGCGTTCGTCGTCGTCGGGGTGGTGGCCGCAGCGCTCGTCTCCCGCTGAGGCGTACGGCAGGCCTGGACGACCCGGCCCGCCGCGCTGACAACCGGCCGTGCCGCGGGAGACACTGCGCCCGACCGGCACGAGGACGCCGGCCAAGGAGAGGCAGCACGTTGACCAGCACCGGCCCCGCCCCGTCGGCCGCCCGCACCCGCCGTTCCGTGCGCGCCCTGCTCGGCGCCGCCGTCGCGACGGCGGCGCTGG
>JAOPWI010000441.1 GCA_025965755.1 Frankiales bacterium
GGGCTCGGGCATCAGGATGCCGACATCGTCCTTCATATCGCCGGCGTCGAACGGCGACATCTGGATGCCTGTCCGGTTGACGCCCATTTTTGGCTGTTGTTTCATCACTGTTCCTTTATTCGTTTGCGTACTGAATGGTTTCAGACCGGAACCGCCACGCGGCGCGCGAGTTCGGTGCCCGGCGTCCAGATGTAGCCCGCCGCGACGATCTCGCTCGGCGATCCGGCGGAATTGACGTAAGCGCGATAGTCGATCGAGGCCTGGCTTTCATTCGCCTTGTCGACGAACCGCGCGCCGTTCGTCCGGAGGTCGACTTCCTGCAGCAAGGTCTGCCGCACGAAATCGCGATGGCTCGCGAAATCCACCGGCTCCGGCAGGTCGCCCGGAAATATCTCCATCGGATCGCGCCTCTCGTGCTGCTTGAACAATTCCGCGACGTAGTGGAAATGCCCGAGCTCGTAATCGAGGAAGCGTTCCCAGATCGCTTTGACGCGTGGATTGGTTTCCTGCTGCACGCAGCTGTAATAGTTGTAAACCTCGGTGGCCTCGTGCATCAGCCACTGCTCCAGCCAAGTTTCCTGCGGGTCGAGCAGGGACTCGTACTGGGTCACGTGCTGTTCCTCGATCGACGCGATTTCGGCATACAACTGGCGTGCCACCGGATCGGCGAACTGCGGGCCGATGTTCAGGTAATACTGGTTCACCTGCATCTCCGTGGCGACGATCGTCAGCGCGTGCAGCTTGGTGATGGGCGCCGCCGATGTCCTGTCGTACGGCTCGCGCAGGTCGTCCTCGGGAGCGCGGTGCTCGAGCACGGTCGGGCGGCCCGGCAGGATATCGGTGTAACTCTGCAGGATGTTGTTGGCATCCTTGCCTTCGACGCGGTCCAGCAGGGCGGAATACCGATAAAGATGGTCGAAGTCCTCGAGCATGCCGAAGCGATAGGCCTGCGCCAGATAAGGGTCGGGCTCGCGCTGGGCGACGGCGGCGGTGACCTCGATCGCCGTCTGTTCATAGCCGATGGTGATTTCCAGCGGAGAATGGTCGGGCCCGAGCAGCCAATTGATCGTCGTCGCCTGATGCTGTTCGACGCGGCGCACATTCGCCAGCGCCACGCGCAGTTCGCGGTTTCTCCTGGCCGCCATATGCTGGAAGCGCTGGGACTCCTGTTCGATGCCATTCATCAGAATGATGCGTACCCTGGTGAATGCGTCATCGTCGAGCTTGCTGATCGGCGTGCCTGCCATGTCACGCCACGTGAAGCGCTGCTTGTCGGGCGCGATGCCCTTTGCACTGAAGAGATTGAGCGACATGTGATATTCCTTTCGAATTTTCAACCGGCGATTGACACAGGTGCATGGGCGCGCCGGCATGGGGGCTCACGGGAAGCAAATCGCATGCCGCGCGCCCCTGTTTTTCGGGCGCAACAGGCCATGCGGCGGCACTGAAACGCGACCGCGATGTCCGCAATCTTTGCGGGGGCGCCGCATGGAATTTTTTACCGACACGCGTAAAACGGTTAAAGCTCGCGCGGCGCGAACCGCAATCGGCCGCGCCTTTACACGGCGCGCCGCACCAGCGGGTCGCGGATGTTGCCGATCGCACGCGCCGGATTGAGACCCTTCGGACAGACGTCGGCGCAGTTCATGATGGTGCGGCAACGGAACAGCCGGTACGCATCGTTCAGGTTGTCTTGTCGTGATGGTCGAGGCCGACGCGCAAGCTCTGCATGCGCGTCGGCCTCGCATTCGTGCCGGGGTCGTACCGGTAGACCCGAACTTCAACCTCGCGCGCGTTGCTCATTGCAATCATCCTTTCAGGGTGCCGATGCGGGACAGCGGTTCGGGCGTTCAGGAAGCGCGAAGCAGTTCGCTCCGCAATTCACGGGCGACCTGGCGGCGCTTCGCATCGGATAAGAATCGCCCTACTTCGACCTTCACGCCGCGCGCTTCGAGGTCGATGAGATCGCGCGGCCGCTTCGGCGCAGCGACGCGCGTGCGGACATGTGGTGCGCCCAGACGATGAACGACAGGATCGCGATCGATGCGGTGGCGTACACCATCGGAGGATGGCAGCGGGGTTTCACACCGGCGCCGGTTGCCCTATGCGGGCGGAATCGCAATGAAGGGAAGGAGATGGAGCGAGGGGGGCCCGGTGCGCGTGACTGCGCGGGAGCCCCCGCATGCCGGGCCGGAGGCGTATTCGCGATCCGGCGCGGCATGAGGGAAGACGACTAAGGCGCCATATCGGCTTAACGGCTTCCCGATCCGCCGCCGCCGCTGGAGCCGCCCGACGAACCGCTGCCCGTGGTGCCGGACGAACCGCCGCTCGAAGTGCCTGACGACCCGCCGCCCGTGGTCCCGCCCATCGAAGAGCCACTGCCTGAAGTGCCGCTGCCCGATGCGCCGCTGCCCGAGGTGCCGCTGCCCGACGCGCCACTGCCCGAGGTGCCGGACGAACCGCTTGCGTCCGACGACTTCTTCTTGCTCTTGTCCTTGTCCTTGTCCTTGCTCGATGCCGACGAGCCGCCCGAGCTGCCCGACGAACCTGTCATGCCCGAGCTGCTCGATGCGCCGGCGCGATCGGACGAACCGGAACCGCCTGTGGACGAGCTCTGGTCGAAGGCAGCGCCTGCGCTACCCAGTGCGGAAACGAGAACTGCGATCAATAGCTTGTTCATGTACTAGCTCCTTGAATAGTTTGGTGACGAATGCGGCGGACTTGCCGGCATCTCTCCGATAGCCAATTTTTCAACCTGTGCCGCAATCGATTAGAAGGCTTCGTTTTGACAAGTTCATTAATTTAATTGTATCCAATCGTGACATGCCGATCCTAGTTTCCACGACGAGATAGTTCGAGCGCTAAACAAAACGAATCGGCCTGTCCACATGGAACTCCATGGTCAACTCCCTATGTAATGCCGCTGACATTGCCGGCATGCGGACGAGCCTGCGCGCCTATCAATGGCGCGGCGAGAACGGAATTTCGTGCAGGCGATCGCGCCAGAATCCGTCATCGCCGGCCTGGCGGTCGAAGCGGTGAACCGCGATCGGCCGGTTGTTCTCGACCAGCACGGCGGCCAGCTTGAAACCGTCGTACCCGGCCTCGCCCACCAGCGCGGAAAACGCGTCTCTCGCCTCGGCGGCCGTGGCCGCGTGCGTGACCGTGCCGAC
>JAOPWI010000275.1 GCA_025965755.1 Frankiales bacterium
GGTGGTCGTCGCCCCGCTGCACGGCCCGGACGCCGTCCTCGCCGTGCTCGTCGCGGAGCACGACGGCCCGGTGCCGGCGCGGCAGGTCGAGGCGCTCGAGCTGCTCGCCGCGCACGCCGGCGTCGCCGTCGGCAACGCGCGCCTGCACGAGCAGCGCCGGGCCATCGAGGGGGTTCTCGCCCACCAGGCGGTGCACGACAGCCTGACCGAGCTGGCCAACCGCCGGCTGCTCCAGGACCGCGCCGCCGACGTGCTGGCCGAGCGCGACGGGGAGACGGTCGCCGTCCTGCTGCTGGACCTCGACGGGTTCAAGGAGATCAACGACACCTTCGGCCACTCGTACGGCGACGGGCTGCTGCGCCAGGTCGCCGCCCGGCTGGCCGCCACCGTGCGCGCCACGGACACGGCCGCCCGGCTCGGCGGCGACGAGTTCGCCCTGCTCGTGCGCGGCCTGCAGGACCGCGCGGACGCGGAGCGGACGGCGGCCCGTGTCCAGCAGGTGCTGCAGCAGCCGTTCCTCGTCGACGGCATCACGCTGGACATCGAGGGCAGCATCGGCGTCGCGCTCGCGCCGGACCACGGCCACGACATCGACACGCTGCTGCGCTGCGCCGACGTCGCGATGTACATCGCCAAGCGCGACCGCGCCGGCATCACGGTCTACGACCCGGGCTTCGACCAGCACACCCCGGACCGGCTGGCGCTGCTCGGCGACCTGCGCCGCGCACTCGACGACCCGGCGCAGCTGCAGCTGCACTACCAGCCCAAGGTCGACGTCGCGCTGGGTGGCCTCGTCGGCGTGGAGGCGCTGCTGCGGTGGCGGCATCCCGAGCGCGGCATGGTCGCGCCGGCGGAGTTCATCGGCACCGCCGAGGGCACCGGCCTCATCCACCCGCTGACCCGGCACGTCCTGGACACCGCCCTCGCCCAGGGGCGCCAGTGGCAGGACGAGGGCCAGTGGGTGCCCATCGCGGTCAACCTCAGCGCCCGGTCGCTGCTGGACGTGTCGCTCACCGGGCACATCGCGGACCTGCTGCTCAAGCACCAGGTGCCGGCCGCCCTGCTGCGCCTGGAGATCACCGAGACCTCGATCATGGCCGACCCGAGCCGCGCGCTCGACGTGCTGCACGGGCTGGCCGCGCAGGGCGTGCGCCTGTCGATCGACGACTTCGGGACCGGCTACTCCTCGATGAACTACCTGCGGCTGTTCCCGGTCGACGAGCTGAAGGTCGACCGCACCTTCGTCAGCCAGATCTGCACCGACAGCAACGACACGGTCATGGTCCGGAGCATGATCGAGCTCGGCCACAATCTCGGCATGCACGTCGTCGCCGAGGGCGTCGAGGACCAGGCGACGCTGTCGGCCCTCGCCGAGCTGGGCTGCGACATCGCGCAGGGCTCCTTCACCGGCCCGCCGATGCCGGCCACCGACCTCGCCAGCTGGGTGGCGGAGAACCTGAGCCGCCGCGGCGGGGCGGCGCAGCCCGCCGCGTAGCGGCCCGCCGGCGCGGCCGCTCCGGTCGCTGCTCGACCCGCCCGGACGCTGCGGCCACCCGTGCCACGATGACCGCCGGCCGGCCGAGGGAGCAGCACGTGATGGAGATCGACGTCGACGCGATGTGGCGGCGCAACCACTGGGTGACGCACGTCGAGCGGCACGCGTTCAGCAACCCCGGCGGCCCGGCTCTGCGCTTTCGCGGGGTCACCACCACCTGGCTGCAGCTGCGCGACCGCGTCGCGGCGCTGGCCGGTGCGCTGGCCCGCCGCGGGGTCATCCCGGGCGACCGGGTGGCTGTCCTCATGTCCAACCGGCCGGAGTTCCTCGAGTCCGCCCTGGCCATCAACCGGCTGGGCGCCATCTGCGTTCCGGTCAACTTCCGGCTGACCGTCGACGAGGTCGCCTACGTCCTGCAGGACGCCGGCTGCGAGGTCGTCATCGCGGACGAGGCCGCCACCGCGACGGCCGACGCGGCCCGCGCCGGGCGCCCAGTCCGCCTCGTCGTGGCCGGCGCGCTGCCCGGCGGGCTGGACGCCGAGGCCTACGACGCGCTGCTCGCCGAGGCGGAGCCGCACCCGCTGACGAACGTGGCCGAGGACGAGCCGGCGCTGATCATGTACACCTCGGGCACGACGGGCCGCCCGAAGGGGGCGGTGCTGTCGCACCAGAACCTGCAGGTGCAGGCCCTGAACGTGGTGCGCGCGTGGCGGCTGTTCGACGACGGCGAGGTCAACCTGTGCGCCGCGCCGCTGTTCCACATCGGTGCCATCGGCTCGGTGGTGCCCCTGCTGCTGCTGGGCGGCTGCATCGTCATCCAGCCCAGCGGCGCCTTCTCCTCCACCGAGGTGCTCGACGCCCTCGAGTCCGAGCGGGTCACCTGCGTCTTCCTCGTGCCGACGCAGTGGCAGGCGCTGGTCGAGGACCCGTCGGTGCCCTCGCGCGACCTCAGCCGCATGCGCACCACCTGCTGGGGCGCGGCGCCCGCGTCGACGACGCTGCTGCAGCGGATGGCCGAGGTCTTTCCCGGGGCGACGAACGTCGCGACGTTCGGGCAGACCGAGATGTCGCCCATCACCTGCGTGCTCGACGGCGAGGACACGCTGCGCAAGATCGGGTCGGTCGGCCGGCCGGTGACCACGGTCGCCGTCCGCGTCGTGGACACCGAGATGAACGACGTCGCACCGGGCGAGGTCGGCGAGATCGTCTACCGCGGCCCGACGACGATGCTCGGCTACTGGCAGAACCCCGAGGCGACGGCGCAGGCCTTCGCCGGCGGCTGGTTCCACTCCGGCGACCTGGTCCGGGTCGACGAGGACGGCTTCTACTACGTCGTGGACCGCGCCAAGGACATGATCATCTCGGGCGGCGAGAACATCTACTGCGCCGAGGTCGAGAACGCGCTGGCCGCCCACCCCGCCATCCGCGAGGTGAGCGTCGTCGGCCGCCCGCACCCCAAGTGGGGCGAGACGCCGGTGGCGGTCGTCGCCCTGCGCGACCCGGCCGCGCAGCTGCCGGTGGCCGAGCTGCGGGCCTGGGCCCGCGAGCGGCTCGCCTCCTACAAGCTGCCCACCCAGGTCGAGGTGGTCGACGCCCTCCCGCGCAATGCCAGCGGGAAGGTCGTCAAGGGCACGCTGCGCCAGCAGTTCGGGCGGGCCTGACCCGGCGCGATCCTCGCCCGCGCCGACCGCCGGCCGTCGGTAGTCTGGGGTGGCACGACCAGCACTGGCCGGGCCAGCCCCGCGGTAGGGGTCGAGCTGACGCGCCCGCCTGACCCCACTGCCTGCCAGGAGGCTGACCCCGCGTGTCCGAGCCGTTCCACGCGGCGGGTGGTGACGCGGCCGGCATCCCCGAGGCCGGCCGCGCGCTGTGGGATCTCGCGATCGACGCCGCCGGTGTGGGCACCTTCGATCTCGACCCGGTCACCGGCACGCTGACCTGGGACGACCGGATGCTGGCCCTGTTCGGCTACGCCCGCAGCGAGTTCGGCGGGACGGTGGACGCGTTTCGCCAGCGCGTCCATCCCGACGACCTGCCCCGGGTGCTCACCGCCCTGCAGTCGGCCGTCGACACCTGCGGCACCTTCGAGGTGGAGTGCCGCGTCGTCCGTCCCGACGGCACGCGGTGGGTACAGGCCCGCGGGCGCACGCTCTGCGACGAGAGCGGGGCCGCGGTCCGCCTGCTCGGGGCGGCGTACGACACCACGGTCGTGCACGAGGGGGAGACCCGGACGACGCGGGTCCTCGAGACCATGTCCGCCGCGTTCTACGCGCTGGACCGCCAGTGGCGCTTCAGCTACGTCAACGCCGAGGCGGAGCGGCTGCTCGGCCGGCCGCGCGAGGAGCTGCTCGGCGGCAACCTCTGGGCGCTGTACCCGGCCACCGTCGGCTCGCAGTTCGAGGCCAGCTACACCCGCGCCATGGACAGCGGCGAGAGCGTCGTCTTCGACGCGTACTACCCGGAGCCGCTCAACGGCTGGTACGAGCTGCGGGTGTGGCCCTCGCCCGACGGGCTCGGCGTCTACTTCCTCGACGTCACGGCACGAAAGGCCGCCCTGAGCAGGGCGGCACTGCTGTCGGAGGCCACCGCGGCGCTGACCGACACCCTCGTTCCGGAGGAGGCGGTGGCCCGGCTGGCCCGCATCGTCGTGCCGGCGCTGGGCTCCGCGTGCATCGTGACCCTCGTCGACGACGACGCCGACCCTCAGGACTGGCGCCGACAGCTGCGCGACCTGAGCTGGTGGCACGACCAGCCCGAGCTCAGGCCGGTCCTGGACCGCTACGCCCGGGCGCGCCTGCCCGACTTCGACGACCGGTCCCTGGTGTCCCAGGCGCTGCGCGAGGGCCGCCCCATCGTGGTCCACGACGCCGCCGAGGCCATCGCGGCGACCCTGCGCAGCCCCGAGACGCAGCAGCTGATCCGCCAGCTGGCACCCCGATCCGCCGTCATGCAGCCGATGCGGGCCCGCGGGCGCACCCTCGGCCTGCTGACGATCTACTGGAACGACCGGGACGAGCCCAGGCAGGAGGACCTGGACACCATCGCCGAGCTCGGCGGCCGGGCCGGCCTGGCCCTGGACAACGCCCGCCTGTACGAGCAGCAGCGCCGCCTCGCGGAAGGGCTGCAGCGCAGCCTGCTGACCGCCCCGCCGGAGCCCAACCACCTGCAGATCGTCGTCCGCTACGAGCCGGCCGCCGCGGCGGCCGAGGTCGGAGGCGACTGGTATGACGCCTTCATGCAGGCCGACGGGGCCACCATGCTGGTCATCGGCGACGTCGTCGGGCACGACGTCAACGCCGCCGCCGCCATGGGCCAGGTGCGCGGCCTGCTGCGCGGCATCGCGGCCACGACCGGCGACGGCCCGGCCGCGGTGCTCAGCCGCCTCGACAGCGCGATGGACCTGCTGCGCGTCGGGACGACGGCGACCGCCGCGGTGGCCCGCTTCGAGCAGACGCCCGAGGAGCGCGACATCGGGCTCACCCGCCTCACCTGGTCCAACGCGGGCCACCCGCCGCCCGTCCTGATCGGCAGCGACGGCGGGGTGGTCGTGCTGGACGGCGGAGTGAGCGGCCAGGACGAGGCAGACCTGCTGCTCGGCATCGACCCGCAGAGCCACCGGCGGGAGTTCGAGATCCGCATCATGCGACCGGCGACCCTGCTGCTCTACACCGACGGGCTCGTCGAGCAGCGGGGCCAGTCGCTCGACGACGGCCTGGCCCGGCTGGTGGCCACCGCGCGCGAGCTGGTCGCCGCCGGGCTGGGCCTGGACGACCTGTGCGACGAGCTGCTGGACCGGATGCTCCCGGAGCGCTCCCAGGACGACGTCGCCATCACGGCGGTGCGCCTGCACCCGCTCGACCGGCCGCGCCCGGCGGAGGCCGGCCCGCAGGTCATCCCGCCCGGTGTCCCCGACCCGCCGGACTGAAGCGATCCTCAGCGGCGCTTCTCGGCGTACATCGCGCGGTCGGCCCGGGCCACCAGCTCCTCGGCGGTCATGCCCTCGTGCCAGGACGCGACCCCGACGCTGGCCGTGACGCGGTGCAGCTGACCGGCGTAGGTGATCGGGCGGCGCACCGCGGCCCGGATGCGGTCCGCGGCGCGGGCGACCACCGGCAGCTGCGCGTCCAGAACGATCGTCACGAACTCGTCGCCGCCGTACCGGGCCACCAGGTCCCCGGCCCGGGTGGCCCCGCGCAGGCGCCGTCCGACGACGCGCAGGACGTGGTCGCCGGCGGCGTGGCCGTACGAGTCGTTCAGCTGCTTGAAGTGGTCGAGATCGGTGAACAGCGCGGCCAGCGGCTGGTGCGACCGCTGCGCCCGGGCCACCGCCGCCGTCAGGGCGTCGTCCAGCATGCGGCGGTTGGCCAGGCCCGTGACCGGGTCGTGCAGGGCCGCCTCGTTCATCAGCTCCTCGAACTCCATGCGCTCGGTCACGTCCCGCAGCACGACGCCGTACGTCGTCCCGCCGGCCGGGGACGGGGCGCCGTAGGCGTGGACCCAGACCGCGCTGCCGTCCCGGTGCAGCATGCGGAACCGGGAGGAGAGCGGGCGCGCGCCGTCCAGGAGCTGCTCGATCGAGAGGCGCACCTCGGCGACGTCGTCGGGGTGCACGAGCGAGAGGGCGTCACGGCCGACCAGCTCCTCCGGCATCAGCCCCAGCAGCTGCTGGCAGGAGGGGGACACGGCCCGGCAGACCGCTGGCGGCTCGAGCAGCGCGAGCAGGTCACGGCTCATCGCGACCAGCTCGGCCAGCCGGCGGACCTCGGCGTCGCCCGGGTCGGGGGGAATCAGGATCTCCGGGCGGGTCTTCGGCCGGTCTGCTCGGACATGGCGGGCCTCCAGAGGGGCGCTCGAGCAAGAGGTTGCCACGTCACGGCGGTGCCGGACGGCAGATCACCCGAAGCGCAGCGCGGGTCATCGCCCGGTCACCGGCCGCCCGGCCCGCACCCGCGAGGCGACCCCCCGGGGAGCGGCCGGCGCGCTGGCCGCAGGCCGTACGGTCTGCGCGGACCCCCTGTCGAGAGGACTGCTCGTGAGCGCACTGAGTGACGGCCGGGTGGTGGTGGTGACCGGCGCCGGCCGCGGCATCGGCCGGGAGGAGGCCCTCGAGTTCGCCCGCAACGGCGCCCGGGTGGTCGTCAACGACACGGGCGTCGCGCGCGACGGCACCGGGCAGGACGCCAGCCCGGCGCAGAGCGTCGTCGAGGAGATCCTCGCGATGGGCGGCGAGGCCGTCGCCAGCCACGAGGACGTGTCCGACTGGGAGGGCGCCCGGCGCCTGGTGCAGACCGCCGTGGACACGTACGGCCGGCTGGACACGCTCGTCAACAACGCCGGCATCCTGCGCGACCGGATGCTCGTGAACATGTCGCCGCAGGAGTGGGACGACGTGATGCGCGTCCACCTGCGGGGCACCTTCGCGCCCACCCGCCACGCGGTCGACTACTGGCGGGAGCGGTCCAAGGCGGGTGAGCCGGTCACCGCGCGGCTGGTCAACACCAGCTCGGCATCGGGCCTCTACGGCAACGTGGGGCAGACCAACTACGGCGCGGCCAAGGCGGGCATCGCGGCCTTCACGGTCATCGCCGCCCAGGAGCTCGAGCGCTACGGCGTCGGCGTCAACGCCATCGCGCCCGGGGCGCTGACCCGCATGACCGAGGGGCTCATGCCGGCGGACTCGACGAGCACCGCGGCCGACATCGCGCCCCTCGTGGTGTGGCTCGGCAGCGCGGAGTGCACGGTCACCGGTCGGGTCTTCAACGTGCGCGGCGGCCACATCTCGGTCGCCGAGGGCTGGCACAACGGTCCGGCCGTCACCAAGGACAGCGCGTGGACCACGGAGGAGATGAGCAGCCTCATTCCGGGCATCGTCGCGGCCGCCGCGCCCAACGCCGGGATGGACGGCGCGCTGCCCGGCAGGTGAACGGCCGTTGACCTGCCGCCGGCAGGTGCCTACGGTGCGCCGAACCGAGCAGAGAGCAGGTCAGCCGTGGACGTGCCCCAGATGGTCGCCGACCTCGTCGGCGAGGTGCCGTTCGACCCCGACGCGCTGCGCCGGCGCTACCGGGAGGAGCGCGACAAACGCATCCGCCCGGACGGCAACGCGCAGTACCGCCGGATCACGGTGGACTCCGACTACGCGCAGGACCCGTACGTCGACGAGGACGCCGACCGCGAGCCGCTGTCCGACGACGTCGAGGTGGTCGTCATCGGGGCCGGCTTCGGCGGCCTGCTGATGGGCGCGCGGCTGCGCGAGGCGGGGTTCTCGACCATCCGGCTGATCGACCAGGCCGGCGACGTGGGAGGCACCTGGTACTGGAACCGCTATCCGGGCGCCGCCTGCGACGTCGAGTCCTACATCTACCTTCCGCTGCTGGAGGAGCTCGGCTACACGCCGCGGCACAAGTACTCCTTCGCGCCCGAGATCCTCGAGCACTGCCGCAGCATCGCCAAGCACTTCCGCCTGTACGACGACGCGTGCTTCTCGACCGGCGTCACCGAGCTGCGGTGGGACGAGCCGGCGCGCCGGTGGATCATCAGCACCGACCGCGGCGACCGCATGACGGCGCAGTACGTGATCCTCGCGACCGGTCCCCTCAACCGGCCCAAGCTGCCCGGCATCCCGGGCATCGAGGACTTCTCCGGCCACACCTTCCACACCAGCCGGTGGGACTACGGCTACACGGGCGGTGACGCGTACGGCGGCCTGACCGGGCTGCGCGACAAGCGGGTCGGCGTCATCGGCACCGGCGCGACGGCGGTGCAGTGCGTGCCGCACCTGGCCGAGTGGGCCAAGGAGCTGTACGTCTTCCAGCGCACCCCGTCGTCGGTCGACGTGCGGGCCAACCGGGAGACCGACGAGGCGTGGTTCGCCTCGCAGGAGCCGGGCTGGCAGCGGCGCCGCATGGCCAACTTCACCTCGCTGGTCACCGGCGGCGAGGAGGACGAGGACCTCGTCGGCGACGGCTGGACCGAGATCTTCCGCGACCTCACCGGCATCGCCGCCAAGCGGGCGTCGGCCAAGCTCGGCCGGCGGCTGCAGCGTGACGAGCGCGACCAGCTGGTGGAGCTGCTGGACTTCAAGAAGATGGAGCAGGTGCGCGGCCGGGTCGACACCCTCGTCCAGGACTCCGCGACGGCCGACCGGCTCAAGCCCTGGTACCGCCAGTTCTGCAAGCGGCCGTGCTTCCACGACAGCTACCTGCAGGCGTTCAACCGGCCGAACGTGCACCTCGTCGACACCCACGGTGCCGGCGTCGAGCGCCTGACGGACAACGCCGTGGTCGTCGACGGCGTGCCGTACGAGGTGGACTGCCTCGTGCTCGCGACCGGGTTCGAGGTGGGCACGTCGTACACGCGGCGGGCCGGCTTCGACGTCGTCGGGCGCGAGGGGACGGTGCTGTCGCACAAGTGGGCCGACGGTCCCCGCACGTTCCACGGCCTGCAGACGCACGGCTTCCCGAACTGCTTCATCATCGGCTTCGTGCAGACCGCGACGACGGTCAACATCCCGCACGCGCTCAGCGAGCAGGCCGACCACGTGAGCCACATCCTGCAGGCGGTGCGCAGCCGGGGCGCGGAGGTCGTGGAGGCGACGCAGGAGGCCGAGGACGCCTGGGCCCAGGAGATCGCCGACAAGGCGGTGCTCGCGCAGTCGTTCTACGAGGAGTGCACTCCGGGCTACTACAACAACGAGGGCATCGTGACGGCGGCGACCGGCCCGTTCCTGGGGCAGTACGGCGCCGGGCCGGTGCGCTTCTTCCGGCTGCTCGCCGACTGGCGCGCCGACCCGGGCCTGCCGGGGCTGTCGCTGCGCTGACGGGCCTCACCCCAGGCGCGTCAGCCGCTCCCGGACCAGCTCCAGGTCGCGCCGGCGGGCCTCGTAGGTGACGCCCAGGCCGAGCAGCAGCGCACCCGCCAGCCCGAGCGACACCCAGCGCGGCAGCGCGTCGGCGACCGGCGCGAGCAGGAGCAGCGCCGCGCCCACCAGCGCGGTCGCTCCGGCGAGCAGGGGACCGCGCAGCCGCAGCGCCGCGCCGGCAAGCACGACCGCGACGGCGGCCGGAAGGGCCATCAGCAGCCGGGCGGTGTGCAGGGACGGGTGCTCGACCGACAGCAGCAGCGTCGGCGCGAACGCCAGCACGAGGCCGGGAACGTAGGCCGGCACCGAGTCCGTCGCGGGCCGTCCCCACCGGGCGGCCCCGCCGGCGAGCAGGGCGAGGGCGGCAGCGGGCAGCGTGTAGGCCTCGGGCGTGGCGACCCCGTGCAGCCAGAGCAGCCCCCACAGGGCGGCCAGGACCGCCAGCCCGCCGGC
>JAOPWI010000292.1 GCA_025965755.1 Frankiales bacterium
TCAGCGAGCAGATCGGCGCCCTCACCTCAGCGACCATGGCAGGCGAGGTCCCCTTCGACGCCAGCTTCACGCGCAGGGTCGAGCTGCTCGGCGGCGTGCCGGTCCAGCGAGTCGCCGAGATCGTCGAGGCGGCGCCCGTGATGACACGGTTGCTCGCGTGGATCGGTGAGCGGCGGGATCACTGCTGGGTGGTGACCGGCAACCTGGACTGTTGGGTGCAGCCCTGGCTCGACCGGCATGGGCTCCGCGGCTTCACGTCGACGGCTCACATCGACAGGGGTCGCGTCCACGTCGGGCGCATCCTGCGCAAGGAGAGCGTCCTGCGACACTTCTCCGGCATGCGGACCGTCATGATCGGTGACGGGGCCAACGATGCCCAGATCATCAGCCAGGCCGATGTCGGTATTGCCTGCGCGATCCTTCACCCCGTGCCGCCTGTGGTGATCGAGGTCGCCGACTACGTGGTCATGGACGAGGAGGTGCTGTGCCGGACGCTGTCTCTGTGGTGATCAGCGCCGCCGGCCTCGGCACCCGCTTGGGCCTGAACCGACCGAAGGCCCTGGTCGAGGTGCACGGACGGCCGGTACTGGAGTGGCAGCTACGAATGCTGCGGGACGTCGAAGACATCATTATCGTGGCTGGCTTCCAGGCCCAAGCCGTCGTCGAACTGGTCCGGGACCTGCGCCCCGACGCGCTCATCTGCCTGAACCACGACTTCGCCTCCACCGGCACGGCAGCGAGCGTGGCCAAGGCTGCCGCGGCGGCTCGCGACTGGGTGGTGTCGCTGGACGGCGACCTGCTCGTCGACGAGCAGGACCTGCACGCGGTCATCGGCGCCGACGGCTACTGCCTCGGCATCATCGAGGCGACGTCCAAGGCACCGGTCTACGCCACGCTCGGAGAGGACGGACGGGTGACCCGGCTCTCGCAGGCCGACGCGACGCCGTACGAGTGGAGCGGCCTCGTGCGGCTGCCGAGCGCAGTCGCGGTACAGCTGGGCCGGGCCCACGTCTTCCAGGGGCTGGTCGGGCACCTACCCATGCCGTGTCAGGCCATCGACTGCGTGGAGATCGACGAGATCGAGGACCTTGACGCTGCCGAGGCCTGGCTGCGCGTCCGAGAGCAGGGGTCCGGTGGTTGAGCCGACCCTGAATCAGGCCGTCTTGCGCGGGTTCTGGGCGGACAAGGCCCGCGAGGCCAGCAACCGGTGGACCAGTCCGGACCTGCTGGCCTACGAGCTGTCGTTGCTGGCGCCCCTGGCGCAGGGAGCGCGCTCAGTCCTCGACCTCGGCTCCGGACACGGCGACCTGTCGCGCCGGCTCTGCCCGCCGGGCACACGTCTGGTCGCAGTGGACTGGGAGCCCGGGTTCGCCACGGCTTACACCGAGCCAGAGCACGCCTTCGTGCAGTCCCTTGTCACCGACTTCCGCACCGACGAGCGCTTCGACCTGGTGCTGCTCTTCGGCGTGGTCACCTGCCTGGAGCTCGCCGAGGAGCTGCAGGTCTACGGCGCGCTCGCGGCTCACGTCGGACCCGGAGGCGTCGCAGTGGTGAAAAACCAGTGCTCGACGGGGCGGGAGTTCGCCGTCGACACGCACTCCGAGGCGCTGGCGACGCGCTACTCAGGACGCTATCCGTCCGACGAGGAGCAGCAGGCACGGCTGCAGGCCGTCTTCGCCGATATCGAGGTGATCCACTACCCCGATCAGTTCAACCCGTGGCCCAACAGCCGGCACCTCGCCTTCGTGTGCCGGGAGCCGCGTGACCGTGCGGCAAGCCCCAACGGCTAGCCTGACCCGGTGCGCGCCCTCATCACGGGCGGGGCGGGCTTCATCGGCTCCCACCTCGCCGACGCCCTGCTCGCCCGTGGCGACTCGGTCATCCTCATGGACAACCTCAGCACCGGGCGCCTGGAGAACATCGAGCACCTCCGCCAGCGCGACGACGTCGAGTTCGTCCTCGGAAGCATTCTCAATGCTGACCTTGTGGACGACGTGATGAGCCGGGTTGACGTCTGCTTCCATCTCGCGGCCGCCGTCGGCGTGCAGTTGATCGTCGAGAAGCCGCTGGAGTCGCTGGCGACCAACATCCGCGGCTCGGAGATCATCTTCGAGAAGGCCCACAAGCACGGGACCAAGGTGCTGGTCACCAGCACCAGCGAGATCTACGGCAAGAACACCAGTGACAAGTTGGGCGAGGAGGACGACCGCATCCTCGGCTCGCCACTCAAGAGCCGTTGGTCCTACAGCGAGGCCAAGGCGATCGAGGAGATCCTCGCCTACACCTACTGGCGCCAGAAGGGCCTGCCCACGGTCATCGTGCGGCTGTTCAACACCGTCGGACCGCGGCAGACCGGCCACTACGGGATGGTCGTCCCGCGCTTTGTCAGCCAGGCGATCAAGGGTGAGCCGATCACCGTCTACGGGACCGGCCAGCAGACCCGCTGCTTCTGCTATGTCGGCGACGCCGTCGAAGGCATCCTCCGGCTCGTCGACCACCCTGACGCCAGTGGACGGGCGTACAACATCGGCGGGACCGAGGAGGTGTCGATGGAGCAGCTCGCGCAGCGCGTCGTCGCGGCCGTCGGCTCGGACAGCAAGGTGCGCTACGTGCCCTACGACGAGGCGTACGAGGAAGGGTTCGAGGACATGCAGCGGCGCGTCCCTGACACCACCCGCGCGCGGGAGCTGGTCGGCTTCCAGCCGACGGTCTCCCTCGAGGAGATCCTCCGGCTGGTTGTCGAGGACCAGCGCCGCTGACCCGCGCTGCACGTCGTCTCCCGAACGACGTCAACCGAGCAGCGGCAACGGCACGGTCGGCCAGACGCCGCGCGCGCCGCCGCCGACCTCAGCCGGCGCCGACGCCCCCGTCCAGCCCCGCCAGCACGTGGCGTAACCCTGGCTCCCGTCTCCGGCGTCCGGCAACACCGCACCACCGGGGACCCCAAGGGCGTAGCCCGGCAGGCGGCCGGCAACCAGTGCCGCATCGACGACCTCGGCGCGCTGGCTGACGGCCGCCGCGGCGATTCCCGTGGGCACCAGGGCAAACAGGGCGGTGCCGGCCAGCACCGGTCGCAGCCCCGGCCGCGGGAGGGGCAGCAGCCGTCCGAGAACCAGTGCGGCACAGGCACCCGCGAGCTGCAACGCCTGCAGATGCCAGAACGCCGGGTAGGCGAACACCGCTGCGGCGGCCTGCGCGAGGAGCAGCGCGGGGACCGCGGCAAGCACGACCACGTCCGAGGGGGCAGACGCCCGCCGCCCCAGGGCCAGCCCGAGCAGCAACGCGAGGATCACCCCGGGGCTCGTGATCAGCCCCCCGCTGTAGAGCACGATGTACGCCGGCAGCTCGATCACCGGGTGGAGCGCGAGGTCCGCCGAGGACGGCTCCAGGGCCAGCTGCGCGGCGCGCATCCTGGAGCCAGGGCTCAGATACACCGCCAACAGGCCTGCCGCGAGGACGAGCGACGGCACCCCCCATCGCAGCACCGCCCCCCGGTCGCGGCGCATCCGGACAGCCAGTCCGAGCCAGAGGAGCAACGCCGCCGCGCCCTCGGCCAGGCCGGTCCCCGTCAGCAGGACCGCCACGGGCACACCGACCGCCAGGGGAAGGCCGCGCGCAGTGGCGGCCGCGGTGAGGGGCAACCACAGCAACAGGGGCAGCAGGTGCAGCAGTCCCGCGGCGGGAAACGCGAAGGCACCGGCCAGGCCCGGGTAGGCCGGGCCGACGACCGAGCCCTGCAGGGCGACCAGGGCGCAGACGGCGAGGGCCAGGCCCGCGAGCCACTCGCGACCCGCGAGGGCCCAGCAGGCCAAGACCAGCAAAGCCAGCAACAGGACGGCTTGAACGGCGTAGCCCCACCACCTCTCGGGGCCCGCAACAACGGAGGAGAGCCCGTGCTGCAGCCAGGTACCCGACCAGGACTGCACGAAGGACCACCAGGCACCCAGAACCCCGCGACCTGCGACCGCTGCCTCGTAACAGAGGTCGTCGGTGATGGGCCGCACCCGCGGGGCCATGCCCGCCACCAGGCCCACCGGAAGCAGGAGCAGGATGAACAGGGTGCGGTCGCGCCACGGGCTTGCCACCTCCGCATCCTGCCAGCGCCGGTCCGGCACAGGCCGCGGCCGTCCGGCCTGTGACACCCTGCGTCTGTGGAGGAGCTCAGGTGGCCCGCTTACGTGGCCGCCTACCTCGCCCCGCTGGTCGTCGCCTGGCTGCTCACTCCGCGCATGCTGGCGCTGGCACTGCGCCGACAGATCCTGGACGGCCCGACCGGCGAGGCGCGCAAGACGGATCAGCAGGCCGTCCCGTACCTCGGCGGCGTGGCGATCGTCGTCGCGTTCTCCTTGCTCGTCTTCACGGCCGCGGCGTTGGACAGAGCGAGCGGCGTACTCCTGCAGCTCGGGATCCTGCTCGGTGTCGGGCTGGTGTTGGCGGCCATGGGCCTGCTGGACGACCTGCGCGGCGGGATCAGCCCCAAGCTGCGCCTGCTCGTCGAGGCCGGGGCCGGCGGGACGGTGTGGGCCAACGGCTTGGGCGCCGAACTCCCGGGCCCGGAGGCGTTGGACATCGCCGTGACGGTGCTGTGGGTCGTCGGCATCACCAACGCGTTCAACCTGCTGGACAACATGGACGGCCTGTCGGCCGGCATCGCCGCGATCGCGGCGCTGGCATTCAGCCTGCTCGCGGCGCTCAACGGGCAGTTCCTCATCGCCGCGCTCGCCGCCGGGACGGCCGGCTGCGCCACCGGGTTCCTCCGGCACAACTTCCACCCCGCCCGCATCTACATGGGCGACGCCGGGTCGCTGTTCCTCGGCTACTTGCTCTCGGTGCTGGGGCTCGGGTTGACGCTGTCCGGGACACCGCAGACGGTCGCCCTGTTCGTGCCGCTCCTGGTCCTGGGCCTGCCGCTCTTCGACACGACGCTCGTCACGATCGAGCGGCTGCGTCACGGCCGCAGCCCCGCGCAGGGCGGGCGCGACCACGCCAGTCACCGGTTGGTCTGGGTGGGCATCCCGGTCCCGGTGGCCGTCTGCCTGCTGTACGCCACGGGCGTCGCACTCGGCTGGCTGGCGGTCCTGTTGGCCCGGCTGGACACGGTCAGCGGCCTGCTCCTCGTCGCCTTCGCCATGACGATCGGCGCGTTCCTCATGGGGCTGCTGGCCAAGGTGCCGGTGTACGACAACAGCCGCCAGCGCCAAGCCATGCTGCGGGTCGTCCGCGGGCACGAGCCCGAGCCTGAACGCGAGACCGGCTGAACCAGTTTCGCTTGCATGGGCAACGAATAACGGGGTACAACGGACTCAGGTCATTGTCACTGCAAGCATCTGAGGAGCCGTATGTCCGACGTCAAGGTCGCCGTCATCTACTACAGCGCCACC
>JAOPWI010000303.1 GCA_025965755.1 Frankiales bacterium
CTGCGTGACGATGACGGCCTGCGCGTGCCCTCCCCAGACCTTGAGCTGGGCGGCACTGCGTGAACCGGCAACGCTCAGCCCGGCGCGGTCACCGCCGGACTCAACGCGCTGGTGGAGCCGGGAACCGCCACAGCCGGAGACCTATCGCGGGTCAACGGCCGTCGCGCCAGCCGCAGCACCATCGAGGCGGTTAGAAGGAATCCTGTCCTTGTTCCAGGAGCAGCAGGCGGATGTCGCGGGCTCGAGTGAAGTGCTCCCGGGCCGCCTCGGCCGCCCGGTCGGGGTCGCGGGCCAGAACGGCCTCCACCAGCCGGCGGTGCTCCGCCAGGCTGGCCTCCCACCGGCCCGGGTGGCCAAGCGTGGTGGCCGGGTAGCGCACGAGGTGCAGATTGAGGCGGCTCAGCAGATCCACGAGAGACTCATTGTGGCTGGCCAGCCAGATGCCATGGTGGAACTCGCGGTTGAGCCGTTGACGCGCCGCGCTGTCACCCGTCTCGGCCTCGTCACACAGACGCAGGAGCCGCTCCAGGCGGATGCGGTCGAAGGAGGTGTGCCGCTCCGCTGCCACCCGGGCCACGGTGGCCTCCAGGACACAACGTGTCTCGTAGATGTCGAGAATCTCTTCGGGGCTGCGCCGCCGAACCACCAGACCGCGGTCGCCGCGCTCGACGAGCCCGTCTTGCTCCAGCCGAGTCAGCGCCTCGCGCACGGGCGTCCGGCTGATCCCGCACCACGTGGCTACCTGCGATTCGACGAGCGGGCTGCCCGGAGCAAGGGTCCCGTCGGTGATGGCCTGCTGGATCCGCTCATAGGGGGACAACTTTTTGTCAGACTTGATGCCGAAGCCCTCCTGGTTTGCCCGCCGCGCCATGCCGACCTCCTGAGACGCCTGCCCGCCCGCCTATGGCGGTAGTTCATTGACTGGCGAACAACGACGGTGCAGCGTACGGGACCCGTCAGTGTCCCCGCGGACGACTGTCCGGCCGCGGCCCGCGAGAAGCCGCTTACCCCTCACCGCCGGGCGTCCAACGCCAGTACCTGGCGAGAACGCCGCCATCCACTCTGAGGTCCGTTCCAGTGATCATCTTCGAGCGGTCCGAGGCCAAGAAGACCACAGCGTCCGCGTAGTCGTCCGGTCCCGGACGGTGGCCCAGGGGCACGCCCATGTCACCCCGCGTGAAGGTGCTTGGCGTGTCAGCCCGGGACGACGACAGGCCCCATTCCACGCCCCACTCCTGGGCGCGGCGGAACCCGTCCGCCGGATCCGTCCCTGTCGGCGTCAGGCTGTTGACCCGGATGCCGTGCTCGGCCAACTCCATGGCAGTGGCCCGCGTGAGACCCCACAGGCCGGACTTCGCCGAGCCGTAGCCCACGCTGAGGGGGTTCCCCTGATGCGCCTCGGTGGACAGCAGGTTGATGATCGACCCGCTTGTCGACTTCGCGACCATGGTGCGGGCGACCGCCCGCGTCGTCAGGTAGGCGCCGACCAAGATGGTGTCGAGGTGCAGCCGGAAGGTGGCGAGGTCGCCGGCCAGCACCCCCTGGGCGCGATGCAGTCCCGCTGCGTTCACCAGCACGTCCACCCTGCCGTGACGTGCGACGACCGAGGCGACAGCCGCGTCCACCTCGGACTCGGCGGTGACGTCACAGGTGAGGCCCTCCGCAGACACCCCCAAGCCCCGGAGCCACCGCGTGCACGCGTCGAGGTAGTCCTCACGCAGGTCCAGGCAGACCACCTCCGCGCCTGCGAGGCCGAGGCCGCGGGCGATACCCGCGTTGATGTTGGGGCCGGCTCCTGTCAGGATGGCGACCTTTCCCTTCAATTCCATGCTGACTCCTCGTCGGGCAGTGGTGGAGAGTGCGCCGCCCCGTCGCTGGTTCGTCCGACGGGGGTACGGGTGACCGGCTCGCCTCTGGCGTCCGCGCAGGCGGCAAGGACAGCGTTCATCGAGGCGACCAGACCGCACTCGCCGACGCCGCGCTGGCCGTCGGGACCCGGCCCTGTGCCGTCCTCGACGGCACGGGCCCGCAGCTCGGCGGGGAGGTCGCGAACGAGGGGCAGGCGGTGGCGACGCACCGAGTAGTAGGAGTCCGCTGGATCCGGCTCGACCATCGCCTCGAAGAGAGCGGCACCCAGGCCCATGATGGCTGCCCCCTCCTCTTGAGGGCGGACCCCGTCGACGGTGTTCATGACCGTGCCGGGGGTCCCCACCATCGTCAGCCGACTCACCGACCAGTCGTCGTCCGTCGTCAGTTCGACATGCGCAATGGCCGCGCTGAGCTCCCAGAACACCGGCCGCGACGGGATCGACGACGCGGAGGGCGACCCGTACCGGGAGCTCCAGCCACGCGCGACAAGTTCACCGCCGGGGCCGAACGCCTCCTGCACGACCTCGGCGAGCGTTGCGCCCGTGCCGACGGCGAGCACCGACCCATCCACGTACGTCACCTCGGTGACCTGGCAGCCGACGATCCGCGCGTACAGCAGTCGCGCTTGTTCGATCGCGTCGTCGCAGGCGGCCCGCACGGCAGTGCCCATGAAGGTCGTGCTGCGGCTGGCTCCCGTGGAGTAGTCATAGGGCGTGTAGCCGGTGTCCGTGGTGCGCACCAGCACCTGTTCCGCAGCCGTGCCCAGCGCTCGGGCAACCAGCTGCGCCAGAGTTCCGTGCGCCCCTTGCCCCATCTCGCTGGTGCCGGCCAGGACGACCACCGAGCCGTCCGCGGCGAGCTTGAGAAAGGCGGTGCTCGCCGGGCTCGCCCCGCCTGGCGTCATGGCAACGCTGATGCCGAGGCCGCGGCGGGTATCGGCATGTCCCGAGGCGTGGGCACTGACCGCACTGGCCATGGCCCACTCCTCGTCGACGGCAGCCAGCAGCTGCGCGGTGCACGGGTCCGCGGGACGCATTCCTGGAATGACCATCTCCTGCGGACCGGCGAGGTTCAGGCGGCGGATGTGCCACGGGTCCAGGCCGAGCCGACGTGCCGCCTCGTCGAGCTGCTGTTCGCTGGCGAACTGCACCTGCGGAGAGCCGATCGCGCGCATCGCTCCGGACGGCACGCTGGCGGAGTAGGCGAGCGTCGCCTGCACGTCGAACGCCGGGACCGAGTAGGGCATGACCGCGCCGGTCAGCGCGACGTTGAGGACCCGGGGCCCGTTGTCGGTGTAGGCGCCGGTGTCCAGGACGATCGAGGCCTCACGGCCGAGGATCCGCCCGTCGGTGGCGAATGACGTGCGTAGCCGGACGACCGCGGGGTGCCGTCGCGTCAACAGGGCGCTGTCCCCGCTGCGCAGCATGAGCTTGACCGTGCGCCCGAAGCGGACGGCCGCCGCAGCGGCGAGCGGCTCTACCTTGGTCCAGGACTTGGACCCGAATCCGCCACCGATCCGGGGCACGATGATCCGCACCCGCGAGAGCGGCAGTCCGAAGATCCGGGCGACTTCCTCGCGGACTGCGAAGGGGTGCTGACAGTTGGACCAGATGAACAGCTCGCCCTGGCGCCAACTCGCCACGGCCCCGTGCGGCTCCACCGGGGACTGTGCGATCGCCGGCGAGGTGTAGGTGCCCTCAAGCACCAGGGCGGCATCGGCGCAGGCGAGCGCCGGGTCCCCCTTGGTCAGCCGTGCCCGGTGGCACACGTCCTGATCCCAGGCTGGTTCCAGGTTCCAGCCAGGCGCGACCACGTACTCCGGCCCGCGGGGGTGCAACGGTCCGAGGTCGCTGACCGGACCTTCGGCACGCACGCGCACGCGGGCGTGTGCCAGGTCGGCGGCGAGCTGGGTCTCGCCGACAACCAGGGCGACCGGCTCACCGACGAACCTCGGGTGGCTGGCCAGAACCGGGCGGTCGTGAACGATCGCGCCCATCAGGCCGAGACCCGTGACGTCAGCCGCCGTCACGGTTCCGACGAAGCCGGGCACGGAGGCGCAGGCGCTGTCGTCCACACTCGCGAAAGCCCCTCCGGCGAACCGGCTCTGGACGATCCGAGCGTGCAGGGCGCCGGCAAAGGGCACGTCGTCGAGGAAGTCGGCCGGCAACCCACCGCCGCTCGCGGTCACGGCTGCAACGCCGCCTCGGGACCGGTCAGGGCTCGAAGTTCACGTGCCGAGCACCGCACCGCCTCGGAGATCCTCGAGTAGGCGCCACATCGACACACGTTGCCGTCCAGCGCCGACGGCAACTGCTCGTCGCTCAGGCCGTGGGGCTCGGCCAGCAGTGCTGTCGTCGCCATGATGAAGCCAGCGGTGCAGAAGCCACACTGATACGCCCGGCACTGCTCGAACGCCCGTCGCACGACGCGCGCGACGGGATGGCGATCGGCGCCCTCCACCGTCCAGACATCCTGGCCAGCCGCATCGTGCAGGAGCCGGCTGCACGACGCCACCGCAGCCCCATCGATGAGCACGGTGCAGGCACCGCAGACGTTCTCCCAGCAGGCCAACTTGGTGCCCGGCAGGCCCAGGTTGTCGCGGAGCGCCTCACCCAGGGTCGTACCGACGGGCACGTCCAACGTCACCGGTTCACCGTTCACGGTGAGTGCGGTGACCTCGGGCAGACCCGCAGTCATGCGGCACCGTCCAGCAGCGCCCGGTGGGCGTCGCGGCACGCCCGGCGGACCAGAACCGGGACTGTGGCGGCGTCGCCCCACGACGCGACAGCTTCGTGGCTGGGGCCGTCGCCGGCCGGCCCAGCACCGGCGACGACGACGCGACCGTGGACACCACCACGGAGAAACTCACCCAGCTCAGCTTCGCGGACAAGCACCTGCGCCTGCTCGGCGCCGCGGCCAGCTGCGATGCGGCCGGTGCGGAAGAGCCAGCCGCTCCTCCCGTCAGAGGCCCTCGCGCACGTCGCCGCGGCTGCCTCGACGAGCGGCCCGAGGGCCGGCCGGCGCACGTGGGCATAGGCCAGGCTTCCGGCTGCCGGCACGGGCAGCGTGACGCTGACGAGCAGTTCAGCCAGCGGGCGGGCGGTTGGCTCCCGGCACAGAGCGACCGGCGCGGTGGTGCGACGGCGAGTGCCCGGGTCGACGGTTGTCAGCTCAGCCTGCAGCAGATGGAGTGCCAAGCGAAGATCCGACACCGGACTGGCGCCAGCCAGATTTCCGCCGAGAGTGCCCTGCCACCGCACGCGCCGGTTGCCCATCTGCCGGACAACCCCACCGAGCCAACGCGCCAGTA